>JAYYTT010000138.1:0-8579 GCA_036344375.1 Acidobacteriota bacterium
CGATACGACTATCATGAAGGGTGGCGCGCAGAAGGTTCGGCGACTACACGAGGGCCAGGTCATAGCGGGTTTTGCTGGCTCGTCGGCTGACGGTCTGGCACTATTCGGCCGTTTTGAGGGAAAACTCAAGGAGTTCCAAGGAAACCTGCGCCGCGCTGCCGTCGAGCTGGCGAAGGACTGGCGTATGGACCGTAGCCTGCGAAACCTGCAGGCATTGATGATCGTTGCCGACGTCGATGTTTCAATCCTGTTGTCTGGCACGGGTGACGTCATTGAGCCCGACGACGGGGTGCTGACAATCGGGTCCGGTGGGCCAATGGCGCTTGCCGCTGCACGTGCCTTGCTACAACACACCGATTTTGCTGCCGAAACGATCGCTCGCGAGGCAGTCACCATCGCCGCCGGTATCGATATCTATACAAACGACGAACTAACAGTCGAAGTGCTCTCTGTTGACAATAACCCGGAAAGCTGAGGGAGCCCGATGGTAATTCGCTTACCCGAAACCATCGATGCAATGCGTCCTCATGTCGAAGACTTGACTCCTCGTGAAATTGTCGCCGAGCTCGACAAATACATCGTGGGCCAGGCAGCCGCCAAGCGTGCGGTTGCAATAGCCATCCGGAACCGCCGTCGACGCCTGCGCCTGCCCGAAGATCTTCGCGATGAGGTTGCCCCCAAGAACATCATCATGATGGGGCCAACCGGTGTCGGAAAGACGGAAATTTCACGGCGCTTATCTCGACTAACTGGATCTCCTTTTCTTAAGGTAGAAGCAACAAAGTTTACTGAAGTGGGGTATGTCGGCCGTGACGTTGAATCGATGGTCCGAGATCTTGTCGAGCTAGCCATAACGATGATCAAGAAAGAGAAGTCCGAGGAAGTCCGTCCGAAGTCACAGAGGCAGGCCGAGGAAAGATTGCTTGACCTGCTGCTCCCTCCACCCCCACAAACCCAGCCTGTCCCATCCATCAATGAGGACACTGACCTTGCAAGCCGCGCCGAGCAGCGCGCAACTCGTGAAAAGCTTCGGGCTCAGCTTAGAGACGGCACCCTCGATGACCGCACGGTCGAAGTTGAAGTAACTGAAACCCAGTTGCCAAGCTTCCAGGTCTTCACAGGGCAAGGCACTGAGCAAATGGACGTCAACCTCGGCAGCATGATGCCGGGCTTGTTCGGTGGCAGCAGTGCCCGGAGGCGCATGAGCGTTCCAGATGCCCTTGATCATCTTGAACGCGAAGCCACCCAAGGGCTCCTCGACGAACAAGAAATTCCCCGCGAAGCGATCCGACGAGTAGAGAGTTCGGGAGTCATTTTCTTCGACGAGATTGATAAAATCGCTGGGCGCCATGGAGGCTCGGGACCAGATGTCTCACGCGAGGGCGTACAGCGTGACATTTTGCCGATTGTCGAGGGTAGCGTCGTTAACACTCGCTATGGCATGGTCCGCACTGCTCACATACTGTTCCTTGCCGCTGGCGCCTTCCATATGGCCAAGCCAAGTGACCTAATTCCTGAATTGCAGGGACGGTTTCCCATCCGTGTCGAACTCGATCCGCTCGATCGCGACGATCTCATTCGCATTCTGACTGAACCGGAGAACTCGTTAGTGCGGCAGTACACAGCACTGCTTCGAACAGAGGGGGTCGAGGTTGAGTTCACCGATGACGCTGTTACCGCTATTGCCGAATACGCTGCACTGGTGAATGACCGCACGGAGAACATCGGAGCGCGCCGGTTACACACTGTGATGGAACATGTCGTCGAGGAGCTATCGTTCACGGCTCCCGAGCGATCCGGAGAAAAAGTAACCGTCGACGCGGGATATGTTCGAACTGCCTTAGACGATCTGGTGGCCGATGAGGACTTGTCGAAGTACATCCTGTGAGAGCTCGTAACAGCATACTGTGGAGGCTAATTTTCGGCTCCATAATGCCGCTCGTGCCGATCTTCGGCGGCTGCGGGAGTCGGGGTGCCCCTCTTCCTCCGGTTTACCCCAATCCGCCGTCGATCCCGGGGCTGATAGTCGCGCAGCAAGGTTCTTCTGGGATCATGCAATTCCCGCAGCCAGAGGTGTCGACAATAATTGGCGGTCAGGACGTCGAACTCGAAAGCGTTCAGGTGCTCGTCTACGCCGAACGCTATCCGGTGCTGAATGTCGCTGTGCTCATCGAGGGTCTAAAGCGCCAGCGTGAAGTCATGGTCCAGGATGCCGAGGCGGAGGCAGCCGCAGCGGGCGTACGTGCTTATCTGGCGATGCTCGAGTTGATCGTCGGTGCCGATTCCTGGGTTCCGCCGCCACCTTCAGACGACCCCGATGCTCCGGTTGCGACAGTACGCCGGCGCACGCCTGATGAAGATGCCATTCACCGTGTCCCCAAGGAACTTTTGATGCAATGGCAAAACCAAGGGCTGGCCGCAGACACAATCCTCCAGTCCGCACACCAGCTGACTGATGCAGTCGAGGTAGTGTCGAACACTCTCGGGCTCCCAGCTTCCATTGTTGATCCGTCGCAACCACCACCACCGCTGCCAAGTGTCGGCGACTCCATTTGGTACGAAAGCGTTATCGCCGCGGTAAGTCAGCCGGTTCTGCAAAAAGAAACCTACGAGCGACCGCTGCAAGTCAGCGCCTTCCTCGGCCGCGCAGCAGTTGCCCACGAAGTTCCCGTGGAGCAGTTTGATGCGATTCTCTCTATCATTGAACCTCCGCCTGCACCTCCTTCTGTCGTCTACACTCCGCCGGTGCCTCCCAATGAAATTCTTCAGGTCTCCGTGTCACTTGGGACACCAGCCCTGGGGGATCTTCGAACCCGATACTTCTTCGCGGTGCGCAGCAAGTCGACCCAGGATGTCCCCGGCGAGGTAACAACAGTAGTGTCGATGGCTCCCGTACCAGTGCCGGTAGCTCCAACCTCCCTGAACGTAGCAATTGGTAGTTCAGGCGTAAGCCTGACCTGGGATCCATCAGTCGCCGACTTATTGTTGCGCCGCTTAGGTCCGAAGGCTCTGGCTTACAATGTCTATCGTCTGCTTCCTGGGGGAGTCACTGGACCAACCCCGCTAAACCCGGCGCCTCTTTTGCAACCAACATACACCGATGGAACAGTGCGATCTGGAGAAACCTACATTTATGAGGTTCGCGCCATAATCCAGGAAAGCACTTTGCTACCGTTGCTGTCACCCAAGCGTGAGAGCAGGGGCGTGAAGAGCGATCCCGTGAAGGTTACTGATAGATACCGCCCCGCTCCTCCAACGAGTGTGAGTCTGACTCGCGCGGACAACATCGTGACGCTACAGTGGACGCCCTCGACATCAATCGACATTGTCGGGTATCGAGTGTACCGGCACCCTTATCCAGCACCAGCGATCCCTGAGCGAGCCGAGTTGCCGGTAAACGAGCCTTTACCTGACGATACATCGGCGGACCAAGCCTCGGTGGCACAAGAGATGAAGGAATTCAACGAAATGGTTAGGGCTGGCTGGGAACTGATTACGGACGGGATGGTCCCATTCAGTCGTACTTTCGACGGCGACGCCGATCCGGCCGTTCGCTACGTTTATGCTGTGGAGGCCATCGATGCTGCCGGAAACCTCAGCACCCTGGCAATAGGTTCCGAAGAGGAGGATAGCGACCTATGAGCAAGCGCCGTTGGCCATTGCCATTTATAAAATACAGCGGTGCCGGTAACGACTTCATCATTCTCGATGCGCGCGAAGATACTCCAATCGGTAATCCGAGCTCATTAGCCAAGGCGTTGTGCCGTCGAGGCCGATCCGTGGGTGCAGATGGGTTAATCGTAATCGAGGACCCCGACGATAAGTTTCCGGGAGAGTCCTTGCCACGTATGCGGCTGTGGAACGCCGATGGGTCGGCCGCGGAAATTTCTGGCAACGGAGCCCGTTGCGTCGCTCGGTTCCTCGTCGATCATGGAGCCAGTGCAGAGTCCATCTCTTTCAGAACAGATATTGGTGTAGTAACCGCGCAAGTAACCGGTGATCTCTGTCGGCTGCAACTTCCTACCTCAGGGATCGTTTTTCCAAACCAGCGGCTGCGCGTCGAGGGGCGCCATCTAACAGGCACTTACGTCGAGGTAGGGGTGCCTTTTTTCGTCTGCTTTCACGATAACCCCGACGAGCTTGCTGTCCGTTTTCTCGGGCGTGCTATTCGTAACCACCCGAAACTCGCACCTCGCGGCGCCAATGTCGATTTCGTTCGCGTCGATGACGAGCAACGACTCTTCTTCCGTGTCTTCGAGCGTGGCGTTGAGGCTGAAACATTGTCGTCAGGAACCGGCAGCCTAGCAGCGGCTCTTGCCTCCGCGGCCACGGGCAAGGTCGCCTCTCCAGTCGTATGCGAAGCTCGCGGTGCCTCGCTTACCGTGCGTTTTCGTGACGTCTCGCCTGCAACAGCTGGAACCGATCCAGCAACTGACCAGCCTCCGCTCGGAGCATCCGAAGGCACCAGCTCCACCGAGTCTACAGAGGATAAAAATATTTCCGGCGAATCTCCCAATCTTCCCCAGCTGATAACAGAAACGGGGCCCAAAGATCGCATTGAGTTCGTTGATCTGGAAATCGAAGGGGATGCTATGCCTATCTATCGGGGGGAGGCACTGGTACAAGCGTCGCGGTCACCTCGCCGCTGAGGCACCTTGTGATTAGGGGGGCTCACGGTTAAGAGCGCTCCACGTCGGGACCGCCACCAGCAAACCGAGGGCAACCGCGA
Source organism: Acidobacteriota bacterium (assembly GCA_036344375.1). GTDB lineage: Bacteria > Acidobacteriota > UBA890 > UBA890 > UBA890 > UBA890. Next base: position 4,730 of record JAYYTT010000138.1, read on the forward strand.
CAATGTTCATGCCGACGTCCGCCCAATCAAAGTAGCGCCGTGGCCAGACGATTTGCAGCAATTCGTCGAGAAAACCAATGGATGAGCCAACCAGCAGCGCCCCTGACACCAACACAAGAGTAGATCTTCCCCCGCTTTTAGTATGGCTGCGTGCGAACCCGCGGTGCAACAGTATGGCCAGCAAACCGTAGCCAAGATAATGCAGCCGTTCTTGAGGAGAGCGCGCGGCCCACGTGCCGATTCCATAGGCAACCAGAGCAATCAGGATCCACACTCGTTCTCCAGTAGTACACCTTGCCAATACTTTCCACACGGCCCAACCAACACCCGCCGCGCCTAGAACAACGATGCTGTAGGAAACTACCTCAAGTGCTGAGACTCCCCACAATTCCTTAAATTTGTCGATGCCGAGGCCCATCATCGACTGGCTCAATAGCAAGACAACTATGTATAGGGTGACGCCCCACCAGTACTGCCGAGCCGTCACTTTGGATAATGAAACGCTCACTGCCCCGCGTTTGCCGGCAACACGTTCACCAATCCCGGACACATCAAAGGCGCAGCCGTTTGGTCTCGGGACTGCGGAGACGCCCGACTAAAAGCAATGATGTTGCCATCAGCGAACACCGCATAGCGATCCGGATAATCCCAGCGCTTATCATTTCCCTCTACGCTAAGCTGTGCCTGCTTGGATGGTTCCCCCCAGCTTAACCGTACCTGTTGCTCGGTCATGCCGTGGCGTATCTCGCCTGCAAGAATCCGTTGTTTGTCTTCCTTGGACCACTCGGTCTCCACGATGTCTGCCCATACCTGCTCTATTTGCTCTACTTCCCTTGGTGTCACCACCATGGGCGCCCGCGTGTACAACGGTGCGCCCTCGAAAGTGTTAGCTGTAATCCTGTAGAGCACCACCGATGACGCTGGCGGTTCAGATGGCCATGATGCGAGGCGCAGCGACGCTCTGTCAAAAATCACCGAACCCCGTTGTTCCCTGGCCACAGACCGATCGGCAACAAGAAGCCTTACGGTGATTGTATCCGCGTCCATAGCGACGTCGAAGGGAAACGCTACATGGCCCGCATTGTCCGATGAGGGGAACGAGGCGGAGAAATGTTCGGGCGGTGTGTCGTCCGAAAATCTAATCTCGATATCGATACCGAAAGTCGCGGCCGCAGAGGCCCCCGGCGCGTTGCGTGTAATCAGGTCAAGGACAAGCGACTTACCACGCAACGCTCGCGTGGATGCACGGCTAAGCGTCTGTTCTACGTAGGCCGCTTGCTGGCTGTGAACATCCTGCAGCACGACCCCTTTCGACGGCCTGTATGAGTCCACCCTTGGCGGTATTAGCATTTTGTAAGGAAACAGCGTCGCGGTTGTCGGCAGAGTGACCCTTGTGGTGACTGGTGCGGCCCCCCGCCCAACCTCCAGTAGCACTGCCGGCGGCGACGGATCAGCCACCCGTGGTGCGACCCGAACGCTCCCCGCCAGCCTTCCAGCTGGGTCTAAAGAACCAATAAGGCTCCAGCAATGAAGAGCCGGCCCACCCGCTAAAGTTGTTTGCTTCGGGTCGGTCTCAAACGTCGGGTTCCCAAGCAAGCTTATTGCATCACCCAACAGACGAACGGGTCGCGCCAGGCGCCATTCGACGCCGTCGAACTGGAAAAGTGCAGGAATCATTGGCGGCACGAAGAGCTCGCCAGGCAGAGGGTCATCGGGCCACATCGCGATCGCCTCCCGCCCGCCAAGTAACTCGATGGCTTCATGAAGGGTGCGCTCTTCAGGAGCCCTAGCAGTGATTGCCAATACCTCGTTGAAAGTACTGCTATGGTCGAGTTCCAACATTGCAACCGGTCTCCACCAAGGAGCTGGAAGGGGCAGCTTAGGTCCCCCAGCAATCGTCGGAGGAGGAATGGGCGCTGCAACGCCAGGCTCACGATTGGCCAGGACCGCGGCACGGTAACCCAGGTCAGCTAACCGATGCTGATCCAGGTTGGTCAGGTAAACGTTGCTTTGTCGCTCGGACTTCTCTGGGTGACGCACCATGAACCATGTGCGCTCGAAATCGTCGGTTGCTTCGCCAGCATAATCTAGAACAGTCCCAGCAGGAAAATGAGCAGCGATCGCCCCATCGCTCGACGGCATACTGAAGAAATTACCGTCTTCGAGCAAGACAGCATGGCGCACTTCACCAGAGACAAAAAGCTCGCCGGGATCTCCCACCTGTGCACCGGCGGCAAGAAAGACTGCCAGGGCGACGAAGCGCTCAGTCCACAGAGCCATCAGGGCAACTAGGGTTGTTCATGCCGCCATCAGGGCGGTTGGGGATCCAAATCCACGGATCCAACAAGATGTTGACGCCGTCCTCGGTGGTAATTAGAAAAGTCGAGTGTCCATAGTACGTTAAACGCGCCCCTAAATTTAACGGCATGTTGGGCTTCTCCTCTAGCCCCCTTGTTGAGGCTAATATCAGTCGTCAAACGGCAACGATACAACCCTCGCTGTCCCAAGGTCTTCGTCATCAACTCGAACGTCAAGGACTACACCAGATTCTGATTCCTCTCGCCGAACGTAGGCGAGAGCAATCGGGCCGAGACGCGGAGACACGACTGATGAAGTCACCCGCCCGACCTCGTTGTCTGACGATATCAACTTAGCGCCGGTGGTTAACGGAAACTCCGTCCGTAGTCCGCTCAATACTCGCTTGACCTGGCCACGGTAATGAATCCGAGCAACAGTCTCCTGCCCCAGGTAGCACCCTTTCTGGTAGTCGATAGCTTTGTCCAGGCGGGCCTCTTGAGGGAACTCTTCACCGCTAATCTCGTGACCAAAGGAGGTAATGCCAGCTTCTACGCGCAGAACCTCCATAATATTCCAACCAACACAGACTGGAACAAAGTCACGCATTGTTTCTTCGAGGGCTGCCCAGACATCGTCGATGGAACTTGTCGGAACATGAACTTCAAAGCCCAGCGTTCCCAGATCCGGAGTCCGCGCAAAGCGGACCTTGACGCCCGCAATTTTGCCTGCACTGTGCGCGTGTGGCGCTCCAGCTGGAATTGGGAGCCCTGCGCTCGACAACGAATCTTCGCTTCCAGCACCGTATACCGCGATCACCGTCTCTTGGTCACGACGGTCTTCAATTGAAACGTCCGCAGCAAGAACATACTTCCCCAGGTCCGGCAGCACAGATTCGACAAAACCAACATCACAGCCGACCAAAACCGCGTCCTCTTCCGCCCAAAGATCAAGCACGCCACGCACATGGCCCTTGTTGTCAAGAAAGAGCGATGCCTGTCCTTCCCCCCCCTTTAAGCCAGCAACGTTGCTGGTAAGCAGGGCCTGTAAGAAACTGCAGCGGTCCGAACCACTGACTCGAACCAGGGCACGTCGGCTCCGGTGTGCCAGGCCAACGCCATCGCGTGCTGCTTCGTACTCCCTGCCTGGGTCACCGAAATGTGCCGCTACGGTCGCGCCAGCAACCTCAGCAACCTCAGCAGCACGATTAGCAACGACCGCCGCGGGGAAGGTCACGGTCCCGGCGCTCCAGATAGTCGCTCATTTAACTCAATGATAATTCCGTTGTCCCCAGCAACTACTGGAGATATCTGGCCAACCAAATCGCCCGCGGTCGTCGTAAAAGCGTCACCATCCTGGTCAACGCGTGCGGTCACACTCATCTCGCCGACCAGCGGTGTGCCTGCAATCATCGCATCATTCTCAGTGATCACGAAAGCGAGTGGGAACGATGGTGAACGAATCTGCTGGACAGCGAGTGGAGCACCACCATCTCGTCCGGCAACTCGCACTATAAGATACAGGGTCGCATTTTCTGGCACCTCTCCCGCCAGCT
>JAYYTT010000139.1:0-2806 GCA_036344375.1 Acidobacteriota bacterium
CCTCTTTCTCAAGCCTCCAACGAGTGATGAATTTTCGTGTCGTGGCTCGATGTTCGGGGCGGCTATAGTCTATGTATGAATCACTGAAGTAACCGACCCTCTCGTCAAACAGGCGCGGCATCATCGGCTCTTCAGGTAGCTTCACCATGCTGTAGGAGACCACCACAGTGGCGCTATTGCCACTCATGCCGCGCGCTGCACGACCGCCGCGACCCCCGCCGCCACCGCTAGCCTCAGTAGGCTTGGTGTAAGTCTGACTGACTTCGACATTAATATTCTCTGGGTAAGCAACGAACTTCTCGATAAACGATCGATCATTGGCAAAACCGCGTGCACCAAGACGGCTGCGCACCGAGAGCTCAGACATTTCGGTGACGAACAAGTTGGTGATTTCGATGACCGGATCGCCGTCCAGGTTGTAAGTTTCTACATCGAAAATCTCTGCAATGGCGGGGTTATTGGAATCCGCCACCGCCTGCGCTACTGGAGTATCGGGGTCGGCAACCACGTCGTAGCTGATTAACTTCAACAACACTTTGTCATCACGCAGTTCCCACCGGATTACACGGTCGAATGTCCGTTGCCCACCGTACCCCGCACCGAGCGTCGTTCGCTTAATTCGACCAACCCAAAGGAAGTCCTTTTCGAGTTCGGTGAGTGGGATCTCGTAGTAAACATCATCGCCCACACGATGAACGTTGAAGATGCCTTCATCGGTTATTGCCTCGGTGGTAATGACTTCTTCGTATGCCTTGGGCCCCTCTGACTCCTGATTGGCAGCATCCGAACCACGGCCTCCGCGTTGGCCGCGACCCTGCTCTGCGCCATTGACCCAAATCGGGTTTTGGGGGGTGACTATTGCCTGCGAATTTTGGTGTTGGCTTTCTGTACCCGCGGCCACCATAAACACCGCCGTAAAAACAACAACCATCGACCACATGAGCATTTTGGTGTGACGTCTCATTGAATCAGCGCTCCCATGTTCAGAGGAATTTGAAGGCCGCTATTATATTCAGTTGAAGTTGTCGACTTCGACGTAGGCATCAATGACTGCCTGCTCTCCCTCGATGCCGCGGCGTGAGTTTCCGTGCTCCATGCCTAGGATGCCGTTGTAACCTTTGCGGTGGATGTGCCGAAAAATGTTTTTGTAGTTGATCTCGCCAGTGGTTGGTTCGTCTCGGCCTGGTGTGTCGCCAATCTGAAAGTAGGCGATTTCGTCCCAGGCCATATCAATATTGGGAATCAGGTTCCCTTCGGTAATCTGCTGGTGATAAATGTCGAAAAGGATCTTGCAAGACGGTGAATCTACGGCACGACAGATCATGTACGCGTGTGGGATTTTCGCCAGGAACATCCCGGGATGGTCAGCATAGGGATTGAGTGGCTCAAGGACCATGACCAAACCGTGGGGCTCAAAGATGTCCGCCGCCCGTCGCAAGCTTTCGATCGCGTTCGCGGTCTGATAATCCATTTCTAGGCGTGGCGACAGGTCTCCCGCTACGACAGTCATCCACTTCGCGTTGACACGCTTGGCGACCTCTACTGAATCGTGGCAATCGGCAAGGAACTGAGCCCGATGCTCTTCGTCACCGCTCGTGAAGCTCGGCACGCCGAATCCATTGCTGTTGGCCACGAACACGCCCATACGCATGTCGAGTTGCTCGAGCAGACCACCAATTGCTTCTTGATCTCCGATTGTTCGCTCGCGCATGCTGTTGTCCTCTAGAGAACGGAAACCCTGGTCATGCATGAAGCGGATCTGATCGAGAATTTCTTCACCGGCTGAATTGCGGAACATGCCGAAGTGGGGGGCGTAATCGAGCTTGAAATGGCGTTGTTGGGCTGCAGATTTAAGGTTCAAAGTTGCGGCATCCCGAACGAGTGTAGTCGCACTGGCAGCTGGCTTGAGGCTAATGCCGGCTGCGACACTCATACTGGCGACGGTTGCAGTCTTTACGAACTCTCTGCGTCTCATGGTCGACCCCCGGGTTTTCAGATGTTTCGATCGATCGTCGTGATGCCGGGCACCGCCACGTCTGGCACTGGCATCGGCCCAAAGTGAAACGGGTCGGGAACGAGGTTCATGTCAGCGTTTGCGATCTCGTCCCAGGTGATTTCTTGGCCAGTGTAGGCAGCCTCTCGGCCCATAATCGCGGTTAGCGTACTCTCAGCCACGCTTCGTCCTTCATTGAGAGGCGCGCCCGCACGGATGCTGGCAATTAGGTCGGTGTGTTCCTGTACGTAGGGGTTTACGTACTTGGTGTCGCCCCATTGCCAGGCTTGGGAGCCTCGAATCCACCGCTCTGGATCGGCGGTGCCGCGTGTTCCAACAATATGTTCGCCGACCTGGTTGGCTGTTCCGTTGATTTGTCGGCACATACTCATGACCCGGCCCCCGTTCTCGTACTCAAACTCGATCGCAAAGTGATCAAAGATATGGCCGAATTCGGGTTCCACCCTGACTTGACGACCACCAACGCCAACTGCCTTGATTGGATGGCCCTGCATGGCCCAGTTTGCGACATCGATGTTATGGATGTGTTGTTCAACGATGTGGTCGCCTGATAACCATGTGAAGTACAGCCAGTTACGTGCTTGCCATTCCATATCTGTCCAGCCGGGTTGGCGTTCACGGTTCCACAGGCCACCTTGGTTCCAGAAGACTTGAGCCGCTACGACATCACCGATGGCGCCGTCATGTATGCGTTTCATGGCTTCCAAGTATGGTGCTTGATGACGCCGCTGGGTGCCGGCGACAATTGCTAAACCCTTCTCCTTTGCTATTTCGGATGCCTCAATAACCAAG
>JAYYTT010000140.1:0-6222 GCA_036344375.1 Acidobacteriota bacterium
TTGTCACGAGCTTGGTACCTGCGAGAAGCCGGTGAATACTCGGGAAGATCCAGAGTATGCTCGGAGCGTCACCTAGTTTGCCATTCGGTGTTAACGGCCCCGCCAAATTTTCCAGCGATCAACCACATTATCACCACGCACTACATGGTATTCGTCGAAACAAGCGACCGTTAGACAGGAATGGTTAGGCATGACGCGCAGGCGAGTGCCGATTGTCATTGGTTGGTTTACGATGCCGTGTTCCTGGCTTAAAGAAATTAGCTGCAGACCTTGGTGGAGATAGCCTGGTCGCTCTTCGTCGTAGATCGGACCCATGCCCGTTCCATGTCCTAGTCCGGAATCCACTGACATAGCAAGTGCCCCCGCATCGACAACGCTGTGCTCGGGCATTTTTGAGACGACACTGGTGAGCACTGACACAGCAACATCTGAGGTTTCACAGGATCCGAGAACGCACTGAGCGTGGTCATAAAAGGCGTAGTTGCCTGGACGCGCCTCACTGACGCCGTCGAGTGTTTCGACCACTGACATCGCCGGTGTTGATCCGACACTCACATCTGGAACATCCACGTTCACGGCGCGGATTCGAGAGGCGACGTCGACCATCACACTGCGTTCTTGCTCAGCCACGAGGCGCATCGCGTTCTGGTCGGTAGCGTGGTACGCATGGCCTGAATGCGTCAATATGCCAGCGAATTCTATGCCCGCTGTTGCAGCGATGTCGCTTGCCAAACAAATGAGATCTTCGGAATCAGGCGCCATGCCGGCTCGGTGATAACCGCAGTCGATCTTCAGCCACACGCTAAGGCTTTTAGAATTGTTGTGCTGCGCCACCAACGCCTTAAGGGCTGCACGGGAGTCAATAACCAGACCAAGTTTGATTCGACTGGCGAGACCTAACGCCTCGTCAACTCGGCTCATGATGATAGGGAAGGCCCACGTGATGTCATCGAAACCGTGGTCGGCGAAGGCCTGCGCCTCCCATAGTGTCGAGACCGTTATCCCTGAAGCTCCATGTTTTCGCTGTAGATCAGCGACCTGCAAACATTTGTGGGTCTTGGCATGTGGTCTGAGACGGACCCCGAGCGCATTGGCTCTCTCCGCCATACGGGAAAGATTTCGCTCTAGGACGTCCAGGTCCAGAAGCAGGGCCGGTGTTGCGAGTTTCTCGATCGAACTCAACGGGCTGCAACTGCCTTGGGGTCCATAACCTCTTCGATCAGTGTGTCTAGCCAGACTCCCTTGTCAAAGTAATGCTCTTTCCAGCTCGGGTTGAGCGCGTCGAGGAGTTCTGCAAGTCCGTGACCGATACCGTAAAAGCTAATTGGGTTCCCGCCTTCGATACCCGAAGCAGTTCTTATGAGCCAGTAGTTGGTTCGGGTTACCTCTTCCCACAGTCGCCCGTAGCTCATATTGCCCTGAAGGGCAGCCAATCCCGGTTGTTGGTAGAAGCGGCCATTGTCCTCGAAATCCGCTGCTAGCAAGGAAACGTGTACCTGGGTGTACCTAGCGACACCCTCTTTCCATGTTTGGTAGCGAAAGTAGTTGTAAGCGTCGTCTCCGTACTTCAACGAGATGATGGTTTTAAGGTTTTGCAAAGCCGCCCAGGATGTCTCGGCGACGAACGTGCGTTGCACGGCACGTGGCAAGGTCCGTGATCGGCTCCAGAAGTCGTACAACGACGAACCGAGCAAATGGATAGCGTAACCGACGTCACGATCACCGTAGGCAAACGGATAATCAAGCTGCAGGGACGGGTAGACACCTTGGCCGAGCTCCAAATCAGCCACTTTTGCTTCCTCCTCCCGCGCCATCTGTAGGACGTGAAACCATTCGTGAGCCAGAGTCACGGCCCACTCGTTGGGGCTCTCTTCGGATGGGTTCCAGGCGCCAACCACGGCCGCCGGAAGCCCAGCCACGGGGAAAGCGGCCCGCAAGGCTTGCGGCAAAGTGCGGCTACGGTGATAGATTGGCTGACGAAGAAAAGTCTGTTCTGTGCGTGCGAAGCCGCCAGACTCCTTCCAGTTACGCGGTGCGTTCAGGAGGTATTCGTAATCGTCTTCGATGATAACCACGGTCATCGGGCTGCGTGTCCATCCGGGCCACACCTCGTTCCCGACGGTGTTGACCAACTGGAAGGCTTCGCGGAGCACGACCAGTTGTGATTGAGGTAGCCCGTCTTCTTCTTCTTGTGTTGGCGAAACCTCGGCTCCTTTAACTGCCGATGTTGCCAGCGAGAGCATTAGCACAGAAGACAAGCAGACGAGCCCGATTAAGCGCACTAATCCTGTGGAGGGACCGTGGTTGATGTTCAGGGAGAGGTTGTTGGTATACGTTGAGAAAGTTCTTTGCATAAGGTTTTCGTTTCGACTGGAAACCTCACCAGGTTTCCAGCGCGAGCCTTCGAGGCTGGCGAGACGTATTGAAGCTCTGATTAAACCGCAAACTGTTCCCAATTTCACATTATGTTTCACATATATGAATCGCCTCGTTCGCTAAGTTGACATTTATTCCATGGCTTTCAACATTGAAAACTTCCGTCATTACGTTGACTTGATCGACGACTGGGACGCTTTCGTGGACGCTTGTAAGCGGCCTCTCCCCGTAGTGATTTGGGCGAACCCGCTTCGCCGCAAGGTGCTTGAGCGCCTCAATTACGCTGATGGCCTACCTTTCTCGATAGAGGAAGATCAGACGGGTGGAAGTTTGCTGGTGGCACGGCTAAGAACCCGCGGTTACGAATGCGAGGAAGTAACTTGGTATCCGGGAGCATACAGATTTTCCAGTTTTCTCAAGCCTGGGCGTACGCTTGAACACTTGCTTGGCATCTACCACGTTCAAGAGGAGGTTTCGTTGATCCCTAGCGTGGTTCTAGCACCCCGTCCAGGGGAGCTGATTCTCGATCTGTGTGCCGCACCGGGAGGAAAGACGGCCCAAATTGCTGTCGCTATGGCTTCAGAAGGCACTGTCGTTGCTAACGATGTCCGCATCGATAGGCTGAGGGCATTGCGCAGCAATTGCGAACGTCTCGGTTTACTCAATGTGGCGATGACGGGGCATGATGGAACGAAATATCCGTTAGATGACGGTCCTTTTGACGCAATCCTGCTCGATGTTCCCTGTTCGTGCGAAGGCAATATCCGTCGGAATATTGGGGCAGACTACGAGCCGCAGGGGGCGTTTCTAACTGGGCGTTCCGGTCTGCAGGCAACTTTGTTGGGACGTGCCTGGAAGATGCTGTCGCCTGGCGGCCGACTCGTCTACGCGACCTGTACGTTTGCGCCGGAGGAAAACGAGATGGTTCTAGATTACAGCCTGGGAGATGATGCTCACATTCAGCCGATCCATGTCTCCGGCTTGACCGCCTCTCCTGGAGTCACCACATGGCTTGGAAGGGAACTGCGACCGGATTGTGCGAACTTGTTGAGGTTCTGGCCGCATTCTAATGACACTGGTGGTTTCACCGTCGCGCTGGTCCAGAAGGACGCGGCAAATTGAGGTACATGCCGTTCGTTGAGATCGACGGTGAGCCCTATGCTCGATGGTGGCGTGATCGCTTTGACCCAGAGAAGGATCCTTTTGTGAGAATGCGCTTCTATCAACGCGGGCGTGCCAAGATCTGGGTGGGGACGGCGCGAATCGCTAACCTCAGGAGTACACGCACGGATGCTGTTGGTATCCACCTGTTGCGCATTGGTGGGCGATTCTGGAAGCCGACTTCGGCGGGAATCGTTGCATTTGGAGGAAGCGCCCGGGCAAGCGTCATTGATTTGGATCGTGATGAGACCGTGAAGTTCCTCTCGGGAGAGGATGTCCTCCTGGGCAAAGACGACGTACGACGCGAAGTGCTACCTCGCGGTTTTATTGCCGCCCGTTATCATGGCGTCGGCATAGGTTGCGCCGAGTGGCATGGTGGAGAAGTTGTGACATCGTTGATCCCTAAGAATCATCGAATCAAGAAAATTGACCTCTGACTTGCGGTCGCCACATCGCGAACGTTTACCGCAAGCCTTAGCCGGACGCTATACAATCGATGTACTTAAATCGTCAGCTTTTACTGGCGAGAAAGGAGCTTGGGTTTGAGCGACAGGCCTGATTTACATCTTTTCACCCCGGGCCCGACGGGCAGCACTCCGGAGGTCATCGAGGCCACAGGCCGACCCGTGGTTCCCCACTATGGGGAGCGCTTCATTACCGTTTACAACCATTGCATCGATCTGTTCAAGGCCGTATTCCAGACTGAAAATGACCTGTTCTTGATAATCGGCCCGGGAACAGCAGCCCTCGATGCATCTCTCTCCAGTGCTCTCCCAGATGGTGCCCGAGTCCTTGTACCCGGAGGTGGATGGTTTGGCTGCCGGATGGCCGACATGTGCCGTGCCCATCGGGCCGATGTCGACTTCGTGGAATTTCCTCTTGATCAGGCAATTGACCCTGAAGTCGTTCGACGCCATCTTGAGACGGCCGAAGTGCCTTACCAAGCCGTTGCTTGGGTACACCACGAAACCTCAACAGGGGTCCTTAACCCAATGGCGCCGGTTGCAAGGGCAGCGAAAAAGCACGGGGCGCTGACGATTGTAGATGCGGTTGCTTCGTTGGGTGGAGTCGACTTACCGGTTGATACTTGGGACATTGATTTGTGTGTAAGCGTCACCAATAAATGCCTCGCAGCGCCGCCCGGAATTTCGGCTGTTTCGGTGAGTCCAGCGGCCTGGGAGGCAATTGATGCCAATCCCTCTAGTCGTAGTTGGTACCTCGATTTGCGCACCTGGCGAAGCTATCGTCAGGAATGGGCTGGCTGGCATCCGTTCCCAAGCACCGTTCCCTCGAACATTATCGAGGCGGCCACCACGAGCCTTGAACAGATACTTGCGGAGGGCTTGGATGTGCGTATCCGCCGCACTGCGGAGGCGGCGACTGCGGTGCGTAGTGGTCTCGGTCGGCTGGGTTTCAAGATGTTTACCGCCGACGATATTGCCTCCCCGGTGACGACTACGGCTTACGCGCATCCGGAGTTGCCGGCTGCAGACATGCAACGCTTTCTGATGGAGCGTGCGATCTTTATATCTGGGGGCCTTGCGGACCTTGCGGGACAAATTTTTCGGATCGGACACATGGGCCGCTCGATCGAGCGAAGCGAAGTGGAACTCTTACTCGGAATGGTCGAGGATGCGTTGCGGGACGCGGGTATATCAGTGCCTGATGGGCACAGCCTGGAAAATATCTGGCCCTAAGCGTTTACTGGATGGCTGTCTCTGATGTAATCGCCTGCCCGAGTCTCTTGGCTACAACAAATATCTGAGCTTCAAGAGCGATCTAGCTAGTAACGATGTCCCAGGCCCAGGTGTAGGTGTATCCATCAACCGACCGTGAATCGTCCCGATTCATTTGACCTTCCACACGAAAGGTTCCGGCGGCGGCGGGTGAAATGCGTTCGGTTGAGCGATCGGTTTTGACCACGCCCCCGTTTTCGTCGAGGAACTCGAACGTGACCGTAATGTCTAGCGTTTGAGTTGTGTCATTGCGAAGCTGCACCACCCAATAGTATTCGCCGGGCACCTCTCGCGACGCCGCTGTTGTCCATGCCATGTCGTGAGCTTCCTCAATTTCAACGATCGCACCCTCAAGCTGTGGCTCTGCGGGCGCGGCGGGCTGCTCAGCTTCCAGCATGGGCTCTGGCTCAGGAGAGGTTTCTGAGGCTGCAGCGGGTTCGTTGGCGTCAGGGGTGTTTGCGGCGGGTTCTTCTGCCCCGCCCCCACAGGCGACGCCCAGCGCAATAATGGTAGCCAGCGCTAAAGACCAGACCAAACGATTTCGGGTGTGCATCCTTCGAATTCTCCTTACGACTTATTTCGGAGAGCGTGCCTAAATGGCAGCTACGCCTCGGCGCGCCCATTGTCTACCTGAATCGACGACATGACAAAATCAACGCTTATTGGATACGAAATGAGCGGCGCCCGTCAACCCTAGGTGTTGAATTTCTGGCTTGTTACCGTTGCTACAAGTTTCCCATTCAACTTCCCGAAACGATAAAGTTTCCGTTTCGACTATGTTTCTCTAAGCATACCATCGTCATTTGGATGTTTTCTCCAACCCAGGAAACCAACCCATGAGACTTTCAATTGAAACACGGCTCTCCGTGACCTTCGCCGCCGCCATCATCACCCTGGCACTGGTGGTTCCTGCGGCCCACGCTCAGACCAACTGCGAGCTGCTGCGTTG
>JAYYTT010000141.1:0-4651 GCA_036344375.1 Acidobacteriota bacterium
GATCGTCTATCGATCGAAACAGCCGATGACTTCCACACTGGGACAGTCGCGGCTGCATGTGGTGGAGTCACGTCGATTGTCGACTTTGCGCTGCAGCGCCATGGTGAGACCCTGCGTCAAGCCGTGCGCAGACGGCTCAGAGATGCCAATGATAAACCGGTGATCGACTACGGATTTCACATCATCGTTACCGATGTACGGGATGATGTACTTGAAGAGATACCCGCTCTCATAGAAGAAGGGTTTCCCTCGTACAAGATCTACATGACCTATGCGGACAAGGTCGTGCACGACGACGCCCTGTTGCGCTTACTTGAAGTAACAGCAGCGAACGATGGCCTTGCTTACCTGCACTGTGAAAACGACTGCGCGGTGAACCATCTTATTCATGGTTTCATCTCTAGCGGAAAGACGGGGCCTGAATTTCACCCGCAAAGTCGCCCTCCCTTGGTCGAAGGGGAGGCTACGCACCGGGCTCTGGTGCTCGGAGAATTGGCTGACGCCCCGCTCTGTATCGCACACGTCACCTCCTCAGATGCGCTACGACACGTTCAAAAGGCTCGAGCTCGAGGCTTACCTGTAGTATGCGAGACCTGTCCGCAATACCTCGTATTGACGGACAATGAGTACAATCCCAAGCGTGGTTTCGAAGCCGCCAAGTTTGTCTGTAGTCCGCCGTTGCGCGGCGCCGAACACCACGAGGTGCTGTGGGAAGGCCTCGCTGACGGTTCGATTCAGCAGGTTGCTTCCGATCACGCACCGTTCCGCTTTACGGACCAGAAGGAACAAGGGCGCGGCAATTTCACTCGAATTCCCAACGGTCTGCCCGGCATCGAGACACGCTTAGCGTTGATTTACACCGAGGGTGTAAAAACCGGGCGGCTAACCCAAGAGGAATTTGTAGCGCTTGTTTCGACCCAACCAGCTCGGATCTTTGGTATGTATCCGAAAAAGGGTTCATTACAGGTTGGTGCGGATGCAGACTTGATACTCATCGACCCGCAGCGAGCAATACAAATCGCCCACGAAAAGCTTCACTCCAACGTAGACTACAGCCCCTTCTCGGGGATGCTCCTATACGGCATGCCAACGCTGACATTGTCACGTGGCGAGGTAATTAATCGCGACGGGGTGTTCGATGCGACGGCTGGGCGAGGTGAGTTCATAGCACGAGACACGTGCGACCGGACAAGGCTACCCTGAAGCCCCTGACAACAGGTCATCGCGAGTTTCGTCGATAATTCCGAAGAAACAGCACCACTCACCCGCGGATACGGACGGTCGGGACCGCAGGCCGAATACAACACCATCGCAAGGCGCCCTTACTTCGGCGGCGACCATGCCATGCAGGTTATAGATTTGCCCCAGCAAGGTATTCGCATCGATCGGCTCTTCGAAGCGAAGGTCAGCATTGCCAACGAACATTCCTGAAGCTGGCGCCAATAACGCCTGCTGGTGCCCCATCCGCCAAGCGCGAACATACTGTGCCTCCCCTCCGATCATCCCGTAGTGACGCAGCACATTTACGTAACTACCGGCGAGATCGGCAGCAACAACGTGGAAATCATTGGTCAGGCTGCGGCAGTTACCACCCAGTTCGATAGTGATCCCGGCTTTGCCGAGTTCGGCGATCTTTGACGATGGGTTGGCCGCACCGGTAGGGGCGCGAAATACCAAATCCCATTGTGGCCCCATCGCTCCGGCTAGCTCAAGGCTCTGAGGGTTGTCGGCAGCGAAAATCATGTGGGCTAAATAAGAGTGATCACCCCCCGAATGGATTGCAATCTGAAGGTCGCAAATCGGCTCCATAGCCATCCAGTGAGCCCAGGCAGTCCGTTCGGTTGGGTAGCCTTCCGCGCTTCCTGGATAGATCCGGTTCATGTCATAGGAGAAGGTGTCCGCCGGGTTGCCACGAGTACCAGCAGCAAACGCCGGCACGTTGATCGCCGGCACGCCAACTATCGTGCCGTTTAACTGTCCAGGGTCAATCAATTCCAGCAGCTGGAATATGGAGAAAGCACCTTCCGGTTCGTCACCATGCGTTGCTCCGTTGAGCCACAACACCGGCCCATCCTGGACGCCACGACAAACGATGATCGGGATATCGGCGGTCCCACCACGGAGATCTATATCCACCGGGATTCCGCCACGGCTTACGCTGCCACGTTCGGCCGAGACGCTTCCAATGTGAAGGAGGTCAGTCACTTTCATTTCTCCAATGAACCCGCCGCGCTTGCGACGGGAAATGTAACGCCGAGTTCAACGGACAGATCACGAAGTCGCTCAACCGTTTCTAGATCGATGGGAATACCATGTTCGAGTCTTTCACTAGCCCGTCTTTGCTCAGCCGCACCGGGAAGCATCACAGGCTGATCAACATCAATTGGTGGAACAGACAGAACCTCTTCGACGAATTCATCGAGACGCGCATAAAAATCTGAACGCTTCAGGAACGCTTCTGGATCGATGGCGATCATAACGTGGCCTACGCCATAGTTAGTATCATCCTGAAACACAGATCCACCAAACAGTGCGCCCGTCATCACGCCACACAGCACATCGGTTACTAGGCTCAGGCCGTAACCCTTATGTTCACCGATTGGTAGTAACGAACCTTGCATGGCACTGCCAGGGTCCGTGGTGCGCGTACCGTCGGGTGTCAACGCCCAGTTATCAGGCATTGGTACACCGGCACGCTCGAACCATCGCATCATTCCCTTCCCGGATTGGGTAAGAGCCATATCGAGCAGAATCGGATCGTTCCCTTTAGATCGTGGAATCGCAATCCCCCAGGGGTTGGTCCCAAGAGCTGGGTCCATCGCGCCCCACGGCGCCATCTCTGCACCGGCGTTAGTCTGAGCGATCCCTATCAGATCGTTCCGGGCTGCAAGCATCGCATGGTATCCAGCAATGCCGAAGTGGTTACTGTTGCACACTCCGACCATCCCAATGCCACTCTTTCTTGCTTTCTGGATCGCACCGGACATGGCACGCTGCCCAGCAACGTAACCAAACCCCTTGGCAGCATCGAGCAAGGCGGTGGCAGCGTTATCCCGCACGTATTCCATTGCCACACCTGGAACAATGCCCCCGTTGCCCACCCTTCGAGCGTAGCGAAACAACTTTTCGAGACCCTGGTGCTGCCCTGGGTGCCACCAACAGCTGGCGGTAATTAGCCCATCAGCTACGATGCAACGCTCTTCCGTAGAAGCACCCATCGCCGCCAGCATGGACTCAACATACGAGCGTAAGACACTTTCTGGATAGCACACGACCTCTACCCGGCCATCTAGATCGTAGGCGATGAACCTTGCTCCCCGGCGTCAATCCGCCGCGTACGGTTGCACGAGTTCGACAGTGATGCCTGCCAGTTGATCCGGATAGACAGTCGCAGAACGACCTTCTTCGCTTTCGATAATACCGCCACCATAAAATGGCAAGCCAAGCTGGGACAGACGTTTCACGTCAGCATCGAGATCTTTAGTTTGTAGCGATAAGTGATCGAGTCCCTCGCCTCGTTGGCGCAAGAATTCGCCTGTTGGCGACTCGTCCTGGTCATGCACCAGGTGAAGCCAGCACTCATTGTTAAAGGGT
Source organism: Acidobacteriota bacterium (assembly GCA_036344375.1). GTDB lineage: Bacteria > Acidobacteriota > UBA890 > UBA890 > UBA890 > UBA890. The sequence goes on from JAYYTT010000141.1 coordinate 3,595, forward strand.
ATGCGGGCCTCGAACAAAGCACCGGAGTCAGCTCCCGTGGAATCACCGGTCTGGATATCGCGGGCCTCTAATCCAAAGAGATGTTCGAAGCGCTCGCAGCTATGCCGCACGTCGTTCACTGCCAAGCCGAGGTGTTGGAGACCAACAATCTTAAGCGTTTCACTGACCGGTTTGCCGAGCGCCTCAGCAGGGTATACCCAACTCGTTTCATTCTCCTGAATAAGCTCTACCGTCAGGCCGGGAAGTTGGTCGGGAAAAACAAACGCTTCATAACCATCGTTGGCCGGGAATATCCGGTCCTCAAAGATCGGCACACCAATCTCTCGAAGATGCATTACATCACCCTCGATATCGTCGGTTTCAATGGCAATGTGTTCAAGTCCCTCCCCACGCTGGCACAGGAATTTGTTGACACGAGCTCGCTCGTCCCAGTTTTGCACCAAGTGCAGCCAGCACTCATTGCCGAGCAATATGCGAGCATCGTATTGCATGCCCTTGCCCTGGTCGTCACGAAAATCGCAAGACTTTAGCCCGTACAAAACCTCAAAACGCTCACAGGTATCCTTCAGATTTTTCACGACGATACCAATGTGCTGGAGACGTATAAGAGACATATTCGAGTTCCGGGATAACTGAAACGAAAAGAAATTATAGAGTATTGGAGTTGTTCCAACTCTTATTAACATTTGGAGGCTGTTTTGAACCTCGTTGCAAGAGTATTTGTCTTTGGTTTCTTGAGTTTCCTGTTTGCAACACCCGTTGTCGCCCAGGAGCACCTCAGTGCAATTCGCGCCGCGCGCTTGATCGACGGCAGTGGAGCTCCACCGATCAACGACCCCGTCGTATTAGTACGCGGTGACACAATCATGGCCGTCGGCACTGCCGCGGATGTGTCGATTCCAGCCAGCGCTCAAATCATAGACCTGGGAGACTTGACCATCCTTCCCGGCCTTATCGACTGCCATGTTCACATCACCGGCACGCCAGGCGATGGCGGTGACACGCAAGCGCTACGTGAAACAGAAGGGCATGGCGCCATTCATGGGGTGGTGAATGC
>JAYYTT010000142.1:0-5960 GCA_036344375.1 Acidobacteriota bacterium
TGCTTGATTACATGACCCTTACGGACCCTGAGGCACACGCAGAAGCGCGGCACAACCTAGTGCCCGGGGTGTTGGAAGCATTCGACAAACTTACCCTGCGAGGCAAGCTCGGCAACCTGACTGCTCCGGTCGTGCTCATACACGGTCGTTACGACGTACGTATACCCTTCCGCGAAAGCATTCTGTTGCGTGAGGAGCTCTCCAGTTCTGCTAACGTCAACCTCGCCATTCTTGACGCATTTGTACACGCGGAACGCGCTTACGGCTGGAAGAAATTCTGGCGCGTCGCCGGGGACGGCATCAAGCTTAGCCGCTGTGGAGTCGAAATCCTTGGCTGGTCCGTATAACAGCTCGGCGCATTAGTGTTTCGCGACGTCTGTTAACTCTAGCCTCCAGTGCGGAAACGAGTTATCACCTCAAGCCGCCAGGCTGCTACCACGCCCGATACTGATTGTGCCCCGTTGGCCAACTCCCGGGCAATCAAAAGAGCGCGGTTCGGCTCAAGGGCTAGCAATGTGGCAGCCACGTGCTTACATAGGCAGAGCTTGCGCGCCTGCCCTTGAAAGTCCCGGCAACCGTGCTGAATCCGACGATTTTCTACGTCTACAACTACATTGTAGTTGGCAACCGCAGCGATGATGAGCTCGTCTTCGGCGACTTGGCATGTAACTTTGGCAGCCAGTTTTTGCGCACGCGCAAGTCGCCCTTCCTCGGTACACTCGGCAAGTAACTCCAACACTTGTCCAAGAGCTTGGACCTCTTGATCGCGTGGTTCGTCGGTACAGCTAGTCACAGCGACATCATCAAACAAGGCATTTACGACACGTTCCGGTGCACTGCTAGCAGGTCAGCAATCACCCCGTGACCAGTGGCACGACGACCAGCCCCTGGGCCTGTAATTGTTACCTCGCCCAAAGCTTCGGTGTCGAAAATTAGGAGATTTTCCGGGCCAGTTAAGGAACCCTCCGGGTCCGCACGATTGACTTCTTCTGGGCCAACCTTAGCTTCCCATCCGTTTTCTCCCTGACTGATACGGGCAATAAGACGCCACGTCTTTCCCGCTATGCGCGCTGTCTGAATATCTTCGGCTGTCAACTCGCTAATACCAGTGCGGTTCACGTCCTCAAGCTTCAGGTTTGCGTCCAAGACACTGTTCGCCAAAATCAGAACCTTAGCCGCAGCGTCAAGGCCCTCGACATCACCGCTGGGGTCTGCTTCCGCGTACCCGAGATGCTGCGCCTTAGATAAAGCTTTGGCATAGCTAGTCCCGCCCTCCATCTCCGTGAGAATGAAGTTGCAGGTGCCGTTCACGACCCCTCGGATCTCACGGATCCCGGCACCAGCCAGCCCCGCTTCACAGAGGTTCAAGACTGGAGTCCCGGAGAGCACAGTCCCTTCGAAACGTAGTTGGAGACCCGCTTTGTGTGCCGTGGTTCTCAACTCATGATAAGCCAGAGCTATTGGTCCTTTGTTGGTCGTCACAACATGCAACCCGGCTTTTAAGGCAGCACGTACATGGCCCAGCCCAGGCTCCCCGGTGTGAAGATCAGTGGGCGTCAGCTCGACGAGAACGTCGCCTCCTGCTACCTCCAACACTTCCTTGAGGCCGGCAACCGTCTCGGCTCCCGGGCAAGTGGCAAGAGGCTCCCCTGTGTCGGCTAACCTGAGCAAGGTTCCAAGATCCAAGCCACCTTCACGCCTCACACTACCAACGGCAGGATCAACAACTGCAACAACACGCGGTTCGGCCCCCGCAACCGACAGTTCAGGTTCAGATGCCAACAAGCTCTCAGCAACACCCCGCCCCACGGTGCCAAAGCCGACGAGGATCAAGCGCATGGTGCGCACACAAAGGAGCCCAGGCAATTTCCACGATCGCCTCCCGCGAAGTCGTTTATATCCACGCGGGGCCTCCGACAGCTTCGCTCAATCGAGGATTTCACCTGGGCATCGCCCACACTAGCAGCCACTGCACATGTGTCAACAACTTTCAGTGCGTAGCCAAAAAAAGTTGATTGCAATTTGCAAAACAGGCCATATTTTTCGGGATTTTGTCAACGGCCGAATGGCATTCTCATTTTCGTGTAGCCCTCTGGGGGTTCCCAGGTGGCTGTGTCAAAGGTGACATCCTGATCGATCGCCTTCAGCGTACTGGTCCGTTCCATGCCGTCGGCACTGGAAATGATCTGTACCGGAAACCCATCAGGCATGTCGACAGTTTCGAGCTGTGCCTCGATTTCATCAAACAATCCAGGGTCGCTGCCACCTGCCATGCTAATCATACTCATTATTGGACTGTTCAATAACGAGGCCATTGATGTCAGGATTTGCTCAGCAAGGGTACGGAAGTCAGCCCCCAAGTCCTGAGAAAACCACATGAACATTCCCCCGTCTTCGCCGGGATTCCGGGCAAGCACTTCGTAGGCAGCCCATTCCCCAACCTGTTTCGTGTTGCCAGTGCGCGTTAAGGTCGGCTGGGTATCCTCGACTAACTCTTCTGCAGTCCCCGGCTGCATCTGGCCCAACATTCCGGCCATGTTTGCCATCATCGCGGCAGCAAATTCCATATAGGTTTTCTGCTGGTGCATAACCATCAGTAACTTGCCTTCATCTCCGCCGATCGAAATAACTGATACCCCACCTTGGGTGTCAGCATCAATACGTATGGCGTTATGACTGAGCCAGATTCTAATGTTGGTCACCTCGCCGGCGGTCTCTGTCTCGATTTCCAGATACGTTTCGCCTTCTGGCGCTGGAGCGATTGCCTGCACCGGTAGCACGAGGATTAACAGTAATGCCGCCAAGCTCCCACTGGTACGTAAATTCTTCGAAATCAGCATGGTTTGTCTCCGTCGTCGGCCTTCACCCCGGGGAGATGGTTGGTCTCTGAACGTATTCGAGTCTACTCCACCACCGCCCAAAGCATGTTTCCGGCCTCAGTTTAGCGACGATACGCACAGCTATACCCTCTGTTTAGATTGCTTCGGCCAATAGTCTATGAACTGAGCCCGCGACTCAATGCATCTTGCTCCCCTTCGCCCGCACCGGTACGATTCAGAGGTTCTGAACGGAATCAACTTTGAGCCTGTGGCTCCGCTGAAACGGAAATCGACTATGAATTATTTGCTAATCCCTGTTGGCGTGATCGCCAGGTTGCTACCTCATCTTCCTAACTTCACGCCGATTGGCGGAATGGCCCTTTTCGGTGCGGCACACGGTTCCCGACGCAGCGCCTTCATCGCACCGCTCGTAGCATTGGCAGTTAGTGACTTCTTTATCGGTCATCACGTAACGATGCCCTTTGTATACGCTTCGTTCATTCTCATCGCTATGGCGGGCAGGGTTTTGTTCCGCAACGGGGTTACCACAACACGAGTGGTTGCCGGTTCACTAGCTTCGTCGATGATTCTGTTTGTCGTCTCAAACTTTGGCGAATGGGCGATGGGAACCCTCTACGCACCCACTTTGCAAGGCCTTGTCCTCTGCTACACAATGGCGCTGCCGTACTTGTTCAACACAATGGCTGGCGATCTGTTCTACGCTGGCGTTTTCTTCGGAGGGTACGCTCTCGCCAATCATTGCGGCAGAATCACGGCGCAGGCAACACCGTAGCTAGAATACCCACCCAAGCTCTTACACTACATAAACGCGCCGCGTGCCCGTGGGGCGGCATCGTGGAGAGGTGTCCGAGAGGCCGAAGGAGCGCGCTTGGAAAGCGCGTGTACGGGTAATCCCCGTACCGTGGGTTCGAATCCCACCCTCTCCGTCTTTTTCTCGCCCTACCAATTCGTACCCACCGCCTACGACGAACAGGGCCTAAGGGTTCTCCACCTCGCAGAATACCCGACTTGTCATTCTGGCTTTTCTCAAGTACGATGATTGAGACTCAGTCGCAGCATCTCAGCTCGAGCATTTATTCCTTGAATTGCCCCTCGCCCCGATGATCAACGCATTCGTAATTACTCTTCGCGAAGGCCTTGAGGCCTTTTTGATCGTTGCGATCATTCTCGCGTACATACGCAAGACTCAGCGCTACAAGCTAATTCCCGCCGTATATATGGGGGTTGCGGTATCTGTGGTGGTCAGCGTGATCGCGGGAGTTCTCCTCTCCCGAGCTTCCAATGTTGCACTCTGGGAAGGGGTTTTGGCGCTGGTTGCAGCAGCGATGGTAAGTTGGATGATCGTTCATATGTGGCGTGCGGCAAAGCACCTTAAAGGAAACATTGAGGAGCGAGTCGAGGTTGCATCGGCGCTTGATGGCACGGCCGCATTTTTCAGCGTGTTCGGATTCACGGTCCTGATGGTTACACGTGAGGGGATGGAAACCGCACTGCTGATGAACGCGTTGATTTTCCAGGTGGCCAACTCAGGTTTACTCATCGTGGGGGCCGCTGCCGGAACGTTGCTGGCCGCATTTGTGGCCTGGCTTTGGTCACAACACGGTCACCGGGTCAATCTGGCACGATTTTTCCAGGTCACGGGGGTGTTCCTGTTAATCTTCGTTGGCCAATTGATCATCTACGGTTTTCATGAGCTTACCGAGGCTCACATATTCCCGTATAGTGAGACGCTGCACTGGGCAACCGAGCCCTACGGGCCAGATGGAATATACGGCCGTTATTTCACCTACCTGTTAGTCGCGCTTCCGCTGTCGTGGTTGCTCGTCGCCAACATAGTTGATCGACGCCGACGACCTGTTGCAATTCGCGAAGAACCTAACGCCCGCTGAGTCTATTTCATTCGTTTAACATCCACCGGTGGTCCTTCGGGGATTAATCTCTATTTTGTTTCGCTACCAGCGTGGCTCTCGCCTTGAGGCTCCTCGGAGAGCATGGCACCATCGTAGTTCACTGTGGTTTTCAAGTTTTGGCCGTGCTAGGTGGGGAGTTAGCGGTGCCCTGAACCTGCAACCCGCTCTAGCAGGACCGAATCCCACCCTGAGGTGTTTAGCGCTCGTCTTCGGATCGTTATGGGAAAAAACGGCGTCGGGCCCTGTGCGGTGCAGACCTGCGAACCCCGTCAGGCCCGGGAGGGAGCAGCGGTAAGTAGGCGCCTGCAGGCGCCACAGACCAACCCGGCGGATGTCCCTGGGCGCGTTCGACCTTGTGCTGGCTTCGATGGGTGGTGCACGGCCGGTTTTGTGGGTTGAGACAAGTTTTCGGTTTTTCTATGGCAGACGACAACTACCAAGTCCTGGCGCGCAAGTGGCGACCACAAACATTCGACCAAGTCGTCGGCCAATCAGCCATCGTCCGGACCCTGAGCAATGCCCTTGACCAAGGCAGAGTGGCACATGCCTACTGCTTTTCGGGCATCCGAGGGGTCGGGAAAACAACCATCGCGCGCCTGGTAGCAAAGGGGCTTAACTGCAGTAAGGCCGACGCGCCTACTTCCGAGCCATGTGGCAAGTGTACCGCCTGTATCGAGATCGAAGAGAGTCGTAACCTCGACGTTATCGAGCTCGACGCAGCCTCTCAAACAGGGGTGGATTCAATCCGCCAGCTCAACGAAGTTGCCCGGTATACGCCGCTGCGTGACCGTTACCGTGTGTTCATTATCGACGAAACACACATGCTGTCGGCCAATGCTTTCAATGCATTGCTAAAAACCCTCGAGGAACCTCCGCCACATGTTGTTTTTATCTTGGCAACCACAGAACCTCATAAAATCCTGCCGACCGTCCTTTCACGTTGTCAGCACTATCCACTTGGACGCATTAGCCAAGCCGAGATCACGGGTCAACTTCAACGAATCATTAGTGTCGAAAACGTCAGTGTTTCCGCCGACGGCCTGGCGATAGTGGCAATCGCTGCTGATGGCAGCCTGCGTGACGCCCAGAGCCTTCTCGACAAGCTTATTGCCTTCGGCGGAGACCAAGTTGATGACGAAACTGTGGTAAGTCTGCTCGGGATGGTCGACCGGGAGCTTCTGTTCGGCACCACCAAGCTCGTCGCTGAACA
>JAYYTT010000143.1:0-3495 GCA_036344375.1 Acidobacteriota bacterium
TACACGTTGCTGTGCTCTGGGAGATAGTTTGCTGAGGCGTTTCGCAGGAAGCCAAAGCCTTCGGGAAGAATCTCAAGGAGCCCCTCGGTGTTTAGTGAATCTGATTGTTCCATCTGCGTTTGCAGGATCTGATAGACCAGATCAGACTTGCGTGTCTCGCTGGAGGCATTGATTCCGACTTTCTCGGCAATGCTGCGCAGAAAATTAACGCTGGATCCCCGTAACTCTCCCAGTTCCCATATCCGGCTCATTGCCGGTGGTACCAAAATTGCAGATTCGTTACTCATATTCTTTCTAAACTCTCACCCGGAAGGTGAGTGGTTGAGTGTTATTGAGTTTGAGCGATGGACTGATTGATTAATGACCAGAGTTCGTTTTTCCCTTCGCCCGTCACGGCAGAGTAGGGAATCAGAGGATGGTCATTGGTCTTATTTAAACTAACTTCAAAGTTTTTCATTGCTCCCAACTTTTTGCTCCGCTTAAGCTTGTCTGCCTTGGTAAGAATGAACGCATGCGGCAAACGAGTTTCACATAACCACTTGATCATTTGTTCATCCAGTTTGGTGGGGCCAAGGCGCCGCATATCCAGCAGTTGTAACGCTAAAACCAGTGGCCTGTCTGACTCGAGGTAAGTGTCAATTAATCGAGCCCATGCTTCTTCGCGAATTTTCTTGGGTACCTTCGCAAAGCCGTAGCCAGGAAGGTCAACAAAAAAACAATTTGCTCTGCCACCGCGGTCGATCCGAAACCAATCAATCGCCCGTGTTTTGCCCGGTGTGCGACTCGTCGCAGCTAGTTTCTTGCGTGACAGCAGCGAATTAATAAGGCTTGATTTGCCGACGTTTGATCTTCCGATGAAAGCGATTTCGGGAAGGTATTCGTCGGGATAATGTCCCGCATTGCGGGTACGTAGTGTGCGTTCGATGTTGTGGATTTTCACGAATTTTGAAAGACCCAGGAAGGGTCCAGCTATTGGGGCGAAGCGGCATCTACGAAACTGTCAAATGGCTTCTTGTGTTCGTTACAGCGGAGTGACTAACTAGTGGGTCAGAGGGGGTTGTTGGACACTTCCATCGGGCTGCTGCCCACCGGGCGGCAGTTCTCCCTCTTCGTCATCTGACGCGGGCGCCAGGGGTGACACGAGTGCGAGACGCAACACTTCGTCCATAGTGTCAACGAAGTGAATTGTCAGGTCTTGCAATACTTCGCCAGGTACGTCCTGGAGGTCTTTTTCGTTTTCTGCAGGCATGATCACTTGAGTTAAGCCAGCCCGGTGAGCAGCGAGAACCTTTTCCTTCAAGCCACCAATTGGCAGTACCTTCCCGCGCAACGTAATCTCGCCCGTCATGGCGACGTCGTGGCTGACTGGCACTCCGGTTAGCGCCGAAACAATCGCGGTCGCTAGCGTAATTCCAGCCGAAGGCCCGTCCTTTGGAATGGCCCCTTCCGGGACGTGCAAGTGAATATCGTAGTTTTGGTGAAAGTCTTTTTCGACGTCGAATGTGCTGGCTCGTGAGCGCACATACGATAGAGCTGCCTGCCCTGATTCTTGCATCACGTCCCCGAGCTGGCCGGTGAGCGCCAACTTGCCCTTTCCGGGCATCAGCGTTGCCTCAGTGGCCAGGATCTCCCCGCCACGTTCGGTCCAAGCCAGGCCCGCCACAAGGCCAACCTCGGACGCCTCTTCCTTCTGACGCTTTTTGAAGCGCGGCACGCCGAGGTATTCCTCGAGCTTATCAGCGTTGACAACGAGGTTGGCATCTTCGGGAATTGCGTCAGCTAGCGCGGTGCGCTTAGGCATGACCCGTTCCATAGGATTGCGTGCCTCGATTACAGCTTCGAGTTCTTCCTCTTCATCATTGTCGAAGCCGCTCATATCGATATCATCGAGGTTGAAATTTTCAATGTTCTCTATGTCGAAGTCACTGCTGAAATCATCATCCTCAAAGGTGTCTTCTTCGTCGCCATCGTCGGCCAGGTCGTCGGCCTTAAGCTTGTCGAGTGCCGGATCCACCTTCTCTGCTGCCTCCGCGTCGGCCGATTCTTGCGCATTGGCTTCGTCAGTGAGCGTCGCGAGTGCACGTTCTTCCTCTTCGGCGGCTGCAATTGCTTCGACGGCCTTGGTGATCTCAGCTGAGTATTGGTCGACAAGATTGCGTGCGCCCTTGCGTGCGACCCGCGCGACCATGCGTTCGAGTGCCCGAACACCAGCCTCGCGCGTGTATTCGCCGATAATTCGGCCAAGGGCATTGTCGGTAATCTCAAGCTGGTTCTCGCGCAGACCATGATAGGCAATCTGCTTGCTAATCAAATGACGCCGAGCGATCTGCATCTTTTCAGTTTCCGTGTACCCCGAGAGTCGGATGATTTCCATGCGGTCCTGTAAGGGTGCCGGAATGGTGTGTAAAACATTTGCTGTTGCGATGAACATGACATGCGAGAGGTCGTACTCGGCATCTAGGTAGTGATCAACGAACTGATTGTTTTGTTCGGGATCAAGAACTTCCATGAGTGCCGACGATGGATCACCGCGGAAGTCCATGCTCATCTTGTCAACTTCATCGAGCAGGAAGACTGGATTAATAACCCCAGCCGCCTTCATGCGTTGCATGATCTGGCCCGGGAAAGCACCAATATAGGTTCGGCGGTGGCCGCGGACCTCGGCTTCATCACGGACCCCGCCTACTGATAAACGAACAAACTCGCGGCCTGTTGCACGCGCGATCGAGCGGCCGAGAGAAGATTTACCGACCCCTGGAGCACCTACAAAGCAAAGTATCGAGCCTTTCATTTGGTCAACAAGCTGGCGTACAGCGAGGAACTCGACAATGCGCTCCTTAATCTTCTCAAGTCCGTAATGGTCTTCGTCGAGGATATCGGCGGCAAGGCTAAGGTTGTTGTTTTCTCTTGTGCGTCGGAACCAGGGAACCGAGACAAGCCAATCGACATAATTTCGCGACACTGTTGCTTCGGCCGACATCGGCGGCATTGTCTCTAGGCGCTCAAGCTCCTGCTCGGCTTTTTCCATGACATCCGTTGGCATGCCCGACTTAGCGATTTTTACTCGCAATTGGTCGACCTCTGATCCTTTGCCGTCTTTGCTCCCGAGCTCGCGCTGGATCGCCTTCATTTTTTCGTTGAGGTAGTACTCCTTCTGGGCCTGCTCCATTTGCTTCTTAACCTGACCCTGGATCTTCTTGTCGACGCGCAGCTTCTCGATCTCGAACGTGACAGCTTCGACGAGTTTGTCGAGGCGGTTTTCGATGTCAACAATCTCTAGGAGGTCTTGCTTGCCTGGCAGATCAACGTCCAGGTGAGCGGCGATGGTGTCCGCGAGGCGGCCCGGGTCGTCTTTTTTTACCGCGGCTAGCATTGCCTCATGAGGCAGGTTGGCTGCCAACTTGACGTATTTTTCAAACAGGCGCGTGAGCGCCTTGGTCTTGGTGTGAACCTCAGGGGCCGCGTCCGCGGAAACTAGTGGTTTTACTACGACCT
>JAYYTT010000144.1:0-2025 GCA_036344375.1 Acidobacteriota bacterium
CTCAGTGCGATCTGGATTCCGAACTGCACAACGTTTTAAAAATTTAGCCGCCTCGGGCCCAATTCCGCCCATCGTTGTCATGGAGAAGGGCACGAACTGGCCTGCGACAACATGCCTGCCGTGTGCATCACGCACTGGGTGCTCCTTGCATTTGCTCTTTTCCGCCGCTGCGTGCACATCGGCCGGATTGGCATGCTGGCGCCCTTTTGTACCGCATAGAGCTCTGATGGTCACATCAATGGAGGTGGGCAAGTCACCATCCTCTTCTAAATCAATGTTCTGCACGTCTATGCGGTGCTGCCACTCGGGTACCCATATCTCTTTGCCCGAAAGGAAACCGATGCTACGAGACCCCGACTGAATCACATTGCGGACCGCGTTATGCTCGGTGTGCCGCGAGCTGTGCCTGCAGGTGAAAGCCCCATGCCCCCATGCGTCAACGGTCCCCGTGCATTGTTTCCCGTGCATGTTAGTAATGTAACAATTATAGGCAGACGCGAGACTGCGGCCGGGATGCTTTTTCGAAGTTTCAAGGGACCGTTGGGCGACGCCAAGAAAATACGAGCGGGAGGCACGGAAATGGGCGAGGTCAAGCTGAAGACGCGGTTCCCATGGCGTAATATTGTAAATGCGCCGCGCAAAAGGATTGCGCCGTTCCTGGATACGTCGGGCAGCATCTTCAGCAAACGGCCATCCCGACGACTGCACGCGAGAAAGCAGGGCTCCGGCCTGCTCTGTCCAGTATCCACGCATGAGGAACTGCTGCCATCGGAACGGGGGCTCCTCTGTTTCCTCCTGCGTGCCTACTGGGCTACCCTTGGTCTTTCGCGCGTGCTTTGCTAAGTGTTCTGCCTTGGCACGCGAAAATTCGTCGTGCAGTTTAACGAGGTCGTTACCGGTTGGGCGGTTAAGCCTCGCTAACGCCGCACGTAACTCGTGGAATCCAGCCGCCCCCTGCTCGCCTTGCCACCTCCCTAGCAAAACTGGCACCGACTCTCCAAGCAGACCTGCGATGACCGGCGCGGGCTCGAGAAAACTGGAAACGTACGCCGCATCTGCGACCTCGCTATTAGCTATAAGCCCTGTTCCACCTTCGCGCAGGGGGAGTTGAAGCTCGCATGCAACGGACTCGGCGTGCGCTTCGTCCCAGAAAAGCTCCGGTGTCCACCCGTACAGGTCTTTAGCAGCAAATTCGGTTGTTGCTTGGTCACACTGCGCTAGAATCGGTTTAGTAACTGAGGGTGGATACGCACGCGCGATGTGCGTCGTGCGTGCAACGACGCACATCCGCAAAACGCGCTCGACGCAATCGCCTACGGGGCGACCACGCGGTGCGTTCTCAATGACCTGGCGAAGGGAAGAAAGGCATCGTTTGTGCTTCTCAATTACGCTTCCGAGGCACCTTTGCCGAAGAAACTCAGCCGCACCCACACCGTGCTCAAGCTTCCCTTCCCCAAACCCCCAAAGCGGGATCCCTACTGTAATTACCCCACCCTCGGGCAATCTGGCCGAATCCCAGGATTCTTCTTTCTCGGGTACGAAAACTATACCAACAGGAGCAAAAAGGCAGTCGATTAAGAAGTCCACCACACACTCGAGACAGGGTGGGCAGCGCAGAGTCTGGTCGTCAATGTATGCACGCAAGGACACGTGCACACTTGACACCTGGTCTTGGGATAACTCTGGCTGACCATTAAGACTGGCTCGAACGGTGGCGTCTTCCGGAAACGGCGCCTCCAGCAGCAACTGTTTGTCAGGGTCCGAAAGCGAAGCGCTTCCCTCGGCCCCGCGCACCTTCAAAAAGGGATACCTCGTTTGAATGATCGTGGCCAACCTACGTTGGACCGGTAAGACTGCCAGGCAAGCAAGAAGGCTAGAAAGGACATCCCCTTGGATAACACCGGTGAACGTGTGGAAATCCGCATGCGAGTCACGACCCTGGAGCGTGTATACCGTTTCGCGAGACATTTCAACGGCCACGTAGGACTGAAAGGCTCCACCAAGAATCCCAGCCCCATATTGTTT
>JAYYTT010000145.1:0-7298 GCA_036344375.1 Acidobacteriota bacterium
AGAAACAGGGTGCTCTCAGCTTAATATTTCGCTGTAGGCTCCCTGGGTTCGGCGCAACCAGGTCGCGCAGTTCAATTGGCGCAGTAGTCGCGGGTTGTTCTTAACTACCCACTACTTTGAGGATGTCAAAGGTAATGACGACGAGCATAAACGTCACGAGTAAAACGACTCCTACTGTCATCATCCGTTCTTTGAACTGAAGACTGAGGTCGTGCCGAGTTATCCCCTCAAAAAGAATCACCGCGATGTGGCCCCCGTCGAGCACTGGAACTGGCGCTAGGTTCAAGAGGCCTAGCTGCAACGACACGACTGCCATGAACCAGAAGAGCATAAAGGGGTCCAAAGTGCGAGCTGCAGCGCCTGAGTAACGGGCGATTTCGATCGGTCCTGACATGGTTCGAACCGATAAGCGTCCCGTGAACAGGCGCGAAAGAATCTCTCCGACTAACCCTGCCTGTCGCCGGATCTCTGTGGCTGATTGCCCCATCGCCCCAACAACACTGAAACTACGCAACTCAGTTTCTGGCAGCCGATAAATACCCAGGGCGCCGCCACCCCCTTGGTCCTCGGGGCGGGTTGCAGGCGTGATTGTGAATTCTTCCATTGTGCCACCACGGTCAACGACGAAGTCCAACGGAGTCCCGGGGTTGACACTGACAACATCGAGCAGTTCTGCCCAATGACTCACTTTGGCACCATTGATTTCAACGAAACGGTCCCCTGTCTCAAGACCCGACCCTTCGGCTGGGCTGCCCGGGACAAACGACCCGATGAGGGGGGGGAAGTGCGGTGAGGCACCCAATTTCCCCTGGGCGGACGGACCGACGCGCTCCGGTATAACTGCAATGGCCCTCGTCCCGGTATCGTTTTGGACCGTGAGGTCGATCTCCTGGCCACCGGACATCATCACTCTGAGCTCAAATTCCTGCCAGGTTGGCATCGGATCGCCGTCGACGGCGACGATGAGATCGTCGGCCGCGAGTTCGGTCGTAGCTGCCGCGGATCCCGGTTCAATCCACCCAATCCGCACCGGATCATCACGCCAGGTTTCAACCTGAATCCCGTTTGTGAAAACCATCGTAAAGAGCACGAATGCGAGCGCTACGTTCATCAGAGGTCCATTTAGCAAGACTAAGAAACGCTGGTATTTGGGGCGGGATAAAAACTCATCAGGTTCGCCACAGATCTCGTCGTCCGGGTTTTCGCCCTTCATCTTTACGTAACCGCCGAGTGGCAAAGCGCAGACACGATAATCAGTGTCACCCCGGCGAAAACCAAACAATCGGGGGCCAAAGCCGAGGGCAAAGACGTCAACACGGACACCGAAGTACTTCGCGGTAGCGAAATGACCAAACTCATGCACAAAGATCATTACACCGAGAACGAAGAGTAGAGCAAGTATGTTAGTGAGTATGTCGAGCATGGTTTGTTAACTGTAACAGGGGGTGCAGTGACCCGAGTAATTATTAAGGAGCCCCTTACTCTATTATCTCTGATTATTCTCCGAGGTGGCGCTTTGCTTCGGAACGGGCTGCGGCATCGGCTTCTAATATCGTCTCGATGTTGTCGGCGTTAGTGGTATCACAGCCTTCGAGCACCTTGGCCACGAAGGGGATGATTCGGGCGAAACTGAGTCGGCCTTCAAGAAACGCGGCCACCGCAACTTCGTCGGCAGCATTTAGAACTGCCGGAGCCGTGCCACCCATTTCCAGGGCTTGCCGTGCCAGGGCAAGTGCTGGATACCGCTCGGGTTCGGCCTGCTCAAAAGTCCACGGGGCGCTTGAGACTAGGTCGAGTGGTTCAATCACCTGCGTCCATCGTTCCGGGTAGGACAAGGCGTCTTGAATTGGTAGTCGCATGTCCGTTGGGCCCGCATACGCAATCATCGAGCCGTCAACTAACTCGATGAGCGAATGCACGACGCTTTGCGGGTGAATGACTACATCAATATTTTGTGTTGGCACGCCGAAGAGCCAACGAGTCTCGATGATCTCGAAACCTTTGTTCATAAGCGTAGCGGAGTCGATTGTGATGCGCGGGCCCATCTTCCAAGTTGGGTGCTCAAGGGCCTGTTCGGGGGTGACGTGATCGAGGTCTTTGCCGCTCCACCCAAGGAACGGGCCACCGCTGGCGGTCAAAACGAGCCGTCGTACCGTGGCAGCTTCCGTTCCGCGCAGACATTGATGTAAAGCGTTGGGCTCAGAGTCCACTGGAAGCACCGTGGCTGTATTGATTTGCGCTGCTTCCATGATTAGCTCCCCAGCCATTACGAGCGACTCCTTGTTGGCTAGAGCCACATCGATGCCGTGCGAGAGTGCGGCATGGGTTGCCGCAAGACCAGCGGCACCGACCACTGCGTTTAGGACAACATCTGCGTCGGCGCTGGTGGTTGCCAGCATCAATCCGGTATCTCCCCAAACAATTTCCGGGCTCTCTCCATCAAGAAGATTCCGCAACGCGTTAGCTGAAGATTCCGTTGACAACGAGACAACCGAGGGTTTCCACTTCCTGACCTGATCAGCGAGAAGTTCGTAGTTGGAGCCAGCGGCAAGCGAAGCAACCTCAAGGTGGCCGGGGTGTTGGGCAACGACGTCAAGGGCCTGCATACCCACTGACCCTGTCGAACCAAGAACTGCTACACGTTTGTGGGCCATCAGAGAAGCCCGAAATACACGGCTGCGTAGAGTCCTGCCCCGCCGAACAGCAATGCGTCGAGACGATCCAGGACACCACCGTGCCCGGGAAGGATGCTAGAAGAGTCTTTTGTGTCTGCAGCGCGTTTGAGCGCAGATTCAAGTAAATCCCCGGTTTGGCCAAGGGTACCCAACAGTAGCCCAATGGCGACCCCGACGGGCCAAGCAGTGTCAACGATCCAGTAGTGAACCACTATGAAGCCGCCGATGCAGCTGCCCACGAGTCCAAACAATGCTCCCTCAAGAGTTTTGCCGGGAGACAAGCTGGGTGCTAATGGTCGACGGCCGAAGAGGCGGCCCCCATAGTAAGCAGCGATGTCGCCCAAGCTTACGGCCGCAAACAGCAAGACAATCAGTGCTACACCGCGGGGTTCGTAGCGGAGGGCAACGTAGAAACCTGGTAACACACCCAGCCAGCAGATGCCTCCGACCGTTGCGATCGTGCCTCGTATTGCGAGCTTTGGATGTTGTCGGCCTCCTGCCAGACTTAACCCGGCGGACAATAGGAGAGTGACCCCGGTGATGACGATCGGCGTACGTGGATCCGGGGCAGCGAACGATGCAGCGCAGGTAATCGGTAACAAAGCTCCTAAGCCATGCAATGGGGGTGCGCCAGCCGATGTGGCTAAGTTCACGTATTCACTCCAGGCTAGAGCGAGGAACCCCGCGAGGATAATTACGAATGCCTCTGGTGGTAACCAAACGGCAACCGAGAGGATCAAAAGGAGAACAATACTCGTCAGAATTCGGATCAAGGCTTGAATGCCTCAGGCATCGTCGGTGTCGACGTTTCCGTAGCGTCGCTCCCGGCGTTGGAAATCAACGATCGCCCTAAGCAAGTCTAGGCGGCCGAAGTCTGGCCACAGCTTATCGGTGACCCAGATTTCTGCGTAGGCGATTTGGTAAAGAAGAAAATTTGATATGCGCAATTCTCCGCTGGTACGGATCAGCAAGTCGAGTTCTGGCAGGTCATGAGTGTAAAGGTACTCGACGAGTTTTTGCTCATCGATCTCGGTGGCTTTGATCTTCCCCTTTCCAATGTCTGCCAGTACATGGTGTAAGGCGTCGACGATTTCTGAACGGCCACCGTAGTTAAGTGCAATGACAAAACGCATTCCGGTACTATGCGCGGTTGCTTTGGTCGCCGCCTCAATATCGCGCTGTACGTTTGTCGGGAGACCGTCTAGTCGACCGATGGCGTTGAATCGGATCGAGTGCCTAAGCAGCGTCGGCAACTCCCGCGCCAGGTACTGTTTTAATAGTTCCATGAGTGCGTCGATTTCCGACTGAGGCCGCTTCCAATTCTCGACTGAAAAAGCGTAAAGCGTGAGTGCGCCAATGCCCGCTCGAGCGGCCGTTTCAACCACCTCGCGTACAGCGCCAATACCAGCCTGATGACCTTCTATCCGATTCAGGTTGCGCTGGTTGGCCCATCGTCCGTTGCCATCCATGATGACGGCAATCTGACGAGGTAACCGAGCCCAATCAATCCTGTCTGCCACCTTAATGGCATCGTCACTTGAGCCGATGTACTCAAGTAAATCGCTCGGTGCGGATGTAGTTCCAGCGTGTTGGTTCACAGGTTTGTCTCGATGTCATGGTTGCGCACTATGTGGCTGGCTACATAGCCCGCACCACTGATGACAAGGATGTCCATAGGCCAAGAAATTATTTGTACCCCTGGTACCCAGGCTTCGAGAAGAGCCGTTCAGAGAAGCTCAGTTTATCACGTAGCCAATTATTTAATTGTATTGGATGTCCACCAGAAACAGCCCCTGCGGTGGTGCTTTGACCATTTGAGGGTGTCCCTGCACAACTTGCGCCATGGCCCTGATTTCATCTGGCTGACGGCGCCCGTAACCGACCTCAAGCAGGCTGCCGACCATCCCCCGTATGGCGTGACGCATGAAACTGCGGCTCTTCACTGTGAAGACTACGAGTCTATCTCTCTGCACCGAAAAATGATCGATCGTACGTATGTCTTGATTGCCTTCTGCTTGAGACGCGAACACTCTCTCGCAGATTTCCCCACGTAGGTGCCTACAAGCCACATGCATAGCATCGAAATTTGTCAGTCTGGGCCGGTGCCAGGAAAATAACGACAGGAACGGTGAGGCAATAGGAGCCGGGTCAATGTAGTAGCGGTAGACTTTCTGTTGGGCGTCAAAGCGCGCGTGAAAGTCGCCGTTGACTTCTTCGCAGGCGATAACCCTGATGTCATCAGGTAATAACCGTTCGAAAGCTCGCATCCATTTTGCTACTGGGATCGATCGCGATGTGTCGAAGTGACAGACTTGTCCCAGCGCGTGGACTCCAGCATCAGTGCGGCTCGCACCGGTCACCTTAGTCATAGTCTCTGTGAGACGCGTTACAACAGCTTGCAGTTCACCCTGGATGCTAGGTTTGTCGGGCTGTACCTGCCACCCAGCATAGAGTGTGCCACGGTATGAAACAGTGAGTTTGATGCGCATGGGCTGTCAATGCTACCGCGGAAGGATGCGAGCATGTTTCGTGAGCGTTATTCTTCAACTATGGCTTTACGAACTCTTGTTAAATACCCTGACCCAGGCCTTCAACAGCCGTGTAAGGTCGTCGAATCTTTTGACGAAGACCTCCGACAGCTAGCCGATGACATGGTCGAGACTATGCGCGCTGAGACGGGAATCGGACTCGCTGCACCGCAAGTTGGTGAGGATGTCAAGTTAACAGTCATTGACTTGTCGGGGGGGTTTGACCCTGAGGCTTTGATCCAGTTAGTTAATCCAAAGGTGGAGTTCGAGGAAGGTGAGAGTGTCGAGGAAGAGGGTTGCTTGTCGTTCCCTGAGGTAATTCTCAAGGTTAAGCGTCCGGCACGCATTGTGGTCTCAGGTAAGGATATTGAGGGGAATATAGTTTCAATCGAAGCAGAAGGGCTGTTGGCGCGTTGCTTGCATCACGAAATTGACCATCTTGAAGGCGTGTTGTTCATCGACCATGTCAGCCCGCTGAAGCGGGATTTGACACGGCGCAAGATTGCTAAACGGATTCGAACCGGAGACTGGTAGGTTATGCGTGTCCTGTTCATGGGGACGCCGGTGTTTGCACTGCCGACGTTGAGTGCCGTGGCGTCCTTGCATGAAATTACCGCGGTTGTAACGCGTCCGGACAAGCGGCGGGGTAGGGGGCAACAGGCGGCTTACTCGGCGGTTAAGGAATGGGCTGATACGGCAGGCTTGCCGATAGAGCAGCCGACGACGCTGCGTGATCCCAAGGTACAGACCCGTCTAGCAGGTTACGGCGCGGACGTTGTGGTCGTGGCTGCCTATGGATTGATCCTTCCCAAAGAAATCCTAGAGATGCCACCGTTAGGTTGTGTGAATGTCCATGCATCCTTGTTACCGCGACACCGTGGCGCAGCACCGATTGCGTGGTCGATTCTCAAGGGAGACACCCAGACTGGTATCACTACTATGTTGATGGATGAAGGGCTCGATACCGGGCCGATGCTGTTGCGGCGCGTACTCAACCTGATGCCTTACGACACTACGCTAGAAGTAACCGAGAAGTTGGCTTCAATCGGTGCTGAGGTCCTTGTTGAGACTCTTGGCGTGTTGGACTCGGGAAACGTCAACGTGGAACCCCAACCGGAAGAAGGCGTGACACTGGCACCAAGTTTCAGGAAAGAAGATGGGGCACTTGACTGGAATCAGCCTGCCACCTTTATTGATGCGCGCGTGCGAGCGCTACAGCCTTGGCCCGGAACTTTCACGTTCCGGGGGGATGAACGATTGTTGTTGTGGCGGGTTGAGGAATCTACTGAAGGAGGTTCGCAGAATGCTCAACCGGGAACGGTTCTGATGGTAGGTGAGACGGTCATTCGGGTTGCCTGCTCAGCTGGGCATGCTGTGGATGTCCTCGAATTGCAGCGTTCAGGGGGGCGTCGTCAATCGACGGCTGAATTCTTGCGGGGCAAACTGGTAGCTGTTGGTGAGCGGTGGAGCACGGAATCAGTTTGAGTCCTAGTGACGCACGGCAAACGGCTCTGGGTGTTTTGCTTCGTGTTGAACGTGGGATGCCTAGTGATAGGGCTCTTGATCGTGCCTTGCGGGCAAGCGGACTGGATAGGCGCGAACGCGGCCTGGCAACTGAACTTGTATATGGTGTTTTACGTCGTCGACTGAGCCTCGACCAACGAATCGCAGCACACAGCAAACGTCCGCTAGTCCAGCTTGATGCCCCAGTGTTGGAAGCACTTCGCCTCGGAACCTATCAGCTAGCGTATCTCGATCGCGTTCCGTCCCACGCCGCCGTTGATGCAACCGTGAACGCGGTTAAGGCGCATGCTCGTGATGCAGTTGGCTTCGTCAACGCTGTGTTGCGTGCCCTCGTGCGTGAGGGGAGCCCCCCAGAGGCTGACACAGGGGAAGCGGTCTGGGACAAGACACGTTCCGTTCCATTCGCTGACGTTCCTGAGTGGTGGGCAGGGCGATGGCGAAAAGAATACGGTGATGAAGTTGCTGCTGATTGGTTTACCTCTACATTGTCACCAAGTCCCCTTGTCTTGAGACCCCATCCCTATGTTGCCCCGAAGGATCTCC
Source organism: Acidobacteriota bacterium (assembly GCA_036344375.1). GTDB lineage: Bacteria > Acidobacteriota > UBA890 > UBA890 > UBA890 > UBA890. The sequence continues at coordinate 7,271 of JAYYTT010000145.1, forward strand.
AAGAAAAACTGGCAGGAGAGGGCATAGA
>JAYYTT010000146.1:0-2578 GCA_036344375.1 Acidobacteriota bacterium
GTCGTGCTCCACATCACGGCAATGCCAACTAGCCCACTAAACAATGCTCGTGGCCCTTCCTTCACAACGATTGATCCCTCCTTTGATTCTAACCGACAGCGAAACTACTACACCCGGCCACTGCAGCGCGGGCTCTGAGCGCGTAAAATGCCCACTTTCCTGCGAAGTCAGCGCCGGGCACTGCCCCATTATCCAAGGATACGTTCATGAACAGCAAAACCTTCAGCCTAATTGTCTTGCTCGCGCTGAGCGCGACAGCTTGCAGCAACAAACCCTCTGGCGATGCTGGCTCACCTGAATCGCTAGAGCAACGCGCCAGTTATGCTCTTGGATTTTCTGCCGGCCAAAGTCTTAGCGCGCAAGGAGCCGAGATCGATATCGACCAGCTCGTCGCCGGGCTCCGTACTGCAATTGCCGGTGAAGAAGGGCAAATGACAGCCGAAGAAATGCAGACGACGATGATGGAGTTTCAGCAGCTAATGGCAGCTGGGGAAACTGCTCGGAGAGAGGACGAGGGCGTGGTCAACAAGGCTGCTGGTGACGCATTCCTTGAAGAAAACGCCAACAAGCCGGGTGTTGTCGTGCTTAGCAGCGGGCTCCAGTACCAGGTTCTGACCGAGGGCGCAGGCCCGTCGCCACTGATCTCGGATGAGATCACCGCGCACTATGAAGGTCGCCTCATCGACGGCACAGTGTTTGACAGTTCGATCGAAAGAGGCGTCCCGATGACCAGCCAACTAAACCGACTGGTCCCGGGCTTCGTCGAGGGGCTTGAACTAATGAAAGTCGGTTCTAAGTACCGCCTGTTCATACCTGGGGAACTCGGTTATGGGCCTAGTGGTGCCGGTGCAATGATTGGCCCGAACACCACGTTGATTTTCGATGTTGAGTTACTCGCGATCAACGGCCAGTCATAAGGACCGCCACCTTGGACGCTGTTCGGTACTGGGCCGCACTTCTTGTCGTGGTGATGTTTCCGGTAGGGTTCGCGGCCTGGTTCTTCATCCATCCATTCATCAACTTTTGGCGACGAGTGGGACCCGGCCTTACTCTTGGCATCTGGCTCTCGATATTGCTGTCACTGTGCTATGGCTTGTTTAACGTCCGCAGTTCCTTGCTCACCGTCGACTACGGCACCCAATGGATACTCGTCGGAATCGGCGTGGTGTTGTACATATCGGGTACCGTCGTCGAAATAAGGTGCCGTCGCTATCTCACACTCCGTACTCTTATGGGAATTCCCGAGTTGAAGGCAACCGACGAGGAGCCGGGCAAACTACTCAACGAAGGCATCTACGCCCAAGTACGGCACCCACGGTATCTGGGCGTCATGCTCGGCGGTATCGGGATAGCGTGTATCGCCAACTACCAGACTGCCTGGGTAATAATGGCAGCATTGGTTCCCGTCACCTACCTGCTGACGGTTGTTGAAGAAAGGGAGCTGCGTGACCGCTTCGGTGAGCAATACACGCGATACGCTGAGAAGGTTCCACGGATCATCCCGGCAATTGGAAACCACAACAGGATAGTTTGATGACACCCTCTGCCGTTACATACAACAAAGGCCCCAGTGGAGACTCAAGGTTCATTGGAGCCGGATCTTGGCGATCATGTCGCGTCGCTTGGAGTGTGCTCGCTCTGGTTGTGTTGCTATCGCCGACCCAGGCGTCTACGGCAATTAGTTTGACCATCAAGCCTGCCGTCGTCCAGCAAGAGCCATCCTTTGTGCCTAACTCTGAGCTCTTCTCCGGGATTCGATGGCGCAACATCGGCCCCGACCGGGGTGGACGGTCGATCGCGGTAGCCGGTCATCGTGAGCGACCCCTTGAATACTTCTTTGGCGCTACCGGCGGCGGATTGTGGAAGACATCGGACGGCGGCATCACGTGGAGGCCCATGACCGATGCCCAGATTGGCAGTTCGTCGGTGGGTTCCGTCGCGATCGCCGAATCTGATGCAGACATCGTATGGATGGGCACAGGAGAAGGGCAGCTCCGCGGCAACATTATGCAGGGCGACGGCATCTACAAATCGGTTGACGCCGGTATCACCTGGACACATATGGGGCTGCGCGAGAGCCAAGTTGTCGCGCGCATCCGGATTCACCCCAACGATCCCGACACGGTCTACGCCGCCGTGCTAGGCGATCCCTACCAGGACACCCCGGAACGTGGCATCTACAAGACGTCCGACGGCGGCACCACATGGAACCGGGTGCTGTTCAAGAGCGAAAAGGCAGGTGCGATCGACCTGGCAATGGACCCAAACGATCCGCAAACACTGTACGCGACAATGTGGCAAGTGTATCGACGACCGTATCGCCTGTGGAGCGGCGGGTCGGACTCGGCAGTGTACAAAACAACCGACGGCGGCCTCAGCTGGTTTGAGCTGACTCGCAACCCGGGGCTTCCCTCGGCGGGCCCGCTTGGCAAAATGGGCATTACAGTGTCCCCCGTTGATTCCAGCCGGGTCTATCTGCTAATCGAACACGAGGAAGGCGGTCTGTATCGATCAGATGACGGTGGTGCTAATTGGATCCACGTCACCGGAAATCGGGAGATCTGGCAGCGACCCTTCT
>JAYYTT010000147.1:0-3053 GCA_036344375.1 Acidobacteriota bacterium
CGACGTCAGAATTGGTCGGAAAGACAATTGAAGAAAGCGCGATTAACCGCGATTACGACATCACGGTCATCGCCGTCCACCGAGGCATCGACCATGTCACCGAGAATCTTCGACACTTGCGCATTTATGCAGAGGATCTGTTAGTGGTGCGTGGGTCGGCTGATGGCCTCACACGATTTACAAGCGCTAAAGGTGTCGCACCGTTGTCGGATGCACGACTTTCAGATACCAAGATTTCCGCGGAGGGACAGTTCTTGGTCGAGGCGATCGTCGGTCGAAACAGCAGGCTGATAGGCCGAACACTCGACGAAATCGACTTCCGCCAACGTGTCGGCGCATTTGTCTTGGCAATTCGCCGTGGCGGCGAAATCTTGCACGACAAGATCGCCCGAGCTCGCCTGGAGTTTGCTGACGATTTGTTGCTGGTCGCCCCTGAGGACCGCCTCGCCCGACTGAGGCACACGGAAGACCTAATCATCACCTCTCGCGTAGAGGTTAATACTACGCTCGGTGGTACTAACTGGGCGATCCTAGTAATTCTTCCTTCCGTGATTATCCTGGCCACTCTGGGCATCGTCGACATTCTCAAGGGAGCAATCGTTGGCTGCATACTGCTTCTAGCATTACGCGTCATGCGCCCTAATGAAGCCTACCGGGCCGTCGACTGGTCTATTCTGTTTCTGATCGCGGCGTTCGTTCCCGTTGGCATAGCTATGCAGACCACCGGAACAGCAGCATTCCTAGCCCAGGGCATCCTCAATCTACAGCGCCTCAATCCTGATTTGTTTACTCCTGTGGTTATTCTTTCGGTGTTGTACCTGCTGACCTCGCTACTAACGCAGACGATTTCCAATAACGCAACCGCAATTTTGCTGGCACCGATCGCGGTGCAACTTGCCGGAGACATGGGAGTCGATCCTCGCCCGTTCCTAATAGCAATCACTTTTGCCGCTTCGGCCGGCCTGATGACCCCACACGGCTACCAAACTAACCTGATGGTAATGGGCCCAGGTGGCTACCGATTCGTTGACTTTGTCCGCTTCGGTGGGCCGCTCACCGTTCTGTTCTGGGTACTAGCGTCACTTATCATCCCTGCTATTTGGAGCTTTACACCCTGACATCCCGCTCACAGCAGGGAAAACGAAAAGGTCTAAAATGAATAGCCGATCAGCGTTGTTATTGAGCCTTTTTGCTTTTGTCTTTACCGCTTGTGCCGAGCCAACGCCGGATCCTTATGGGACCGGTGGTGGAGTTCAACGACCGTCTTTCACGATCACTACCGAAGTAAGCTTCGACGCCGCCAACTTGCCAGCCTACAGTGGCGATCACAGCGCAACCTACGCCTACATCGACGACAACATCGATGCACACCTGGGCAACCTACAACGCTGGCTACGCCAACCGTCAGTCAGTGCCCAAGATTTCGGCATCCAAGAAATGGCTGAGATGCTGCGTTCCGACCTTGAAGGACTCGGTTTCGTAGAGGCTGAGTTAGTTGCGACATCGGGTCATCCTGGCGTATGGGGTTACTACGATGCCAACGCAGACAAGACGCTGATGGTGTATTTAATGTACGACGTACAACCGGTGAATCCCGATGACTGGGTTTCACCACCTTTCGAGGCCAGGTTGGTTGAAAACCAACACGGGACCGTGCTGATGGCCCGTGGTGCCACTAATCAGAAGGGGCCAGAGCGTGCCTTTCTCAATGCACTAGAATCGATCCTTGCCACCGAAGGCACGTTACCTGTAAACCTGATGGTCGTGGCTGAGGGAGAAGAAGAGCTAGGTTCGCCACACTATGCGGAGATCATCGACGCCTACGAAGAGCGCCTACGTACCGCTGAAGGCGTGCTGTTTCCTTTCAATTCACAGGGACCCAGCGGTAATGCGAGCATGAACCTCGGCGTTAAGGGAATTCTCTACTTTGAAATGGAAGCCAGAGGCGGGACTTGGGGTGGGCCAAAAGAGGCGGAAATCCATGGCTCCTACAAAGCCATCGTCGACGCGCCCGTACTGCGTCTAGCACAGGCTATCGCTTCTTTGACGACACCTGATGGCAATACCATTTTGGTTCCCGGCTACTACGACGAGGTGCGTGCGCCGACTGAAGAAGAGCAAATCTTAATAAACGGCATCCTCGCCAAGTGGAACGAAGATGAAATGAAACAGTTGCTGGCCGTGGATCAATGGATCGACGACTGGACTGGGGCAGACGCACTACTTAGCTACCTTTATCATCCAACCTTGAACGTCGATGGAATCTGGGGTGGCTACACCGGCCCGGGAGTGAAGACAATTCTGCCGCATATAGCCACCGCTAAGGTCGATTCACGGTTACCGCCTGATTTCGACCCCGACGAGCAACTCGCTAAAATCCGTGCCCACCTCGATGCCAAGGGTTTCGAAGATATCGCAATTCGCAAACTGTCGGCATATCCATCATCTCAGACATCAGTTGACGCGAGTTTAGTGGCCGCCGCGATTAGCGTATTCAACAAGTATGATGCAAGCCCCGACGTATGGCCTCGCCTCGCGGGCAGTGCACCGTTTTACCAGTTCACCCAACGCTTGGAATTGCCCCTGGTCATGGGCGGGCTTGGCCATGGCTCTGGGGCACATGCGCCCAACGAGTACATTGTCATCAATCCAGCCGAGGGTTCGAGTGTCGCCGACCTTGCCCGCATCGAGAAATACTACGTCGACCTGCTCTACGCGTTAGCTGCTGGAAGCTGAAGGCTGGACAGCCTGGCGGAAAACTGGGTAGAAGGGTTTTCTTTGACGGCAGACCAAAGCTCCCGGTAGGCTGAGAGCGCCAACAACCTGATACACCTCAATCTGGAGGACACAATCTTCACAATCGATCGAAATCAGTCAACGGCCAGGACGTGGCTCATTACAGTTTTCGCGATTATTGCCTTCATCGCGTCACTGCCCTCTGAAATCCACGCACAGAATGCCAATGAAGCTTTGCAGCGAGCCGAAGCAGCGTATGCAGCGAATCCACAAGATTTGCAAACCGCTTTGCTGGAAGCTAACAAGGCAATCGAGGC
>JAYYTT010000148.1:0-2233 GCA_036344375.1 Acidobacteriota bacterium
AGGGAGTCGACATACGTTCCCTTGAGCTTAGCTAGCTCCCGATACTCGATCACCTGGTTGGCGATTGGGTAGTCGGCAGCAAGTTTCTCGAGCACCTGCGCCTTGGTTGAGCGTGACCCGGTCTTAGCGGTCCGTCCACCGGAAGGTAGCCCGAGCTGATCGAAGAGGACCTCGGCGAGTTGCTTCGGCGAGTTTATGTTGAACTTGCCACCGGCGGCTTCATAAATTGCTGCGCTGATGCCATCGAGTTGTTTTTGCAGTTCAACGCCCATCTTGGCGAGGTAATTGGAATCGATGCGCACGCCAGCAAGTTCCATATCGGCAAGTACCTGCATGAGTGGCAATTCGACCTCCCGGTACAACGCTGAGAGCTTAGTGGCTTCAAGCTCAGGCGCGAAGATCTCGCTGAGCCGCAGGGTGGTATCGGTGTCTTCGGCAGCATAGGTTGTTGCGACCTCGACAGGTACCTCATCGAAAGTAGCGTTTTTAGCCGGGATAATTTCCTTGAATGGCGTCATCTTGACACCCAGATAATCGAGCGCCAGGCTATCGAGGCCGTGGCCGGTACGTGTCGGATGGAGTAGGTACGAGGCGATCATGGTGTCGAACCAGGGGGCGATGCCCGAGATTCCGTGGCGCTTCAACACGATGAGGTCATATTTAAGATTTTGACCGATCACCTTGACCGAGGCATCCGCTAGAACCGGGGCAAGTTTGTCAAGGGCCTCTTTCAGCGGCATGCTGTTCCCGGTTCCCAGGGTAGTGTGGGCGATAGGGAGGTAACCGCCATGGCCAGCTTTCCAACTTAACGCTATTCCAACGATCTCGGCTTGCACTGGGTGCTGGTGGGTCGTTTCCAGGTCCACTGAGAGCTGGCCCGCTGCCCGTGCTGCATCGAGAGCTGCGACAAAAGCGTCGGCGCTTTCAAGCGTTTCGTAGTCTGCGTCTTTGATGCCGCTTTCGGTGAACTCTTCTAGAATCGAGCGAAATTCGAGCTCGGCAAACAGCTCGCGAGCCAGCTGGCGGTCCGGATCCTGCGCGCGGAATGCGTCGAGGTCTAGTTCAAGCGGCAGATCCGTGTACACCGTTGCGAGCTCCTTGGACAGATGGGCCATCTTGGCGTCCGCATTGAGTTTCTCGCCATACCCCATCTTGGTTATCTCGCTGGCGTGCTCTATCGCCTTCTCGATGGTGCCGTACTCTCGAAGGATCATTTCAGCACCTTTCGCCCCAATGCCCTTGACGCCGGGGATATCGTCGACACTGTCTCCCATTAGTGCTAGGAAGTCGGGAATACTCTCGGGAGGGACGCCATATTTATCCTCGACCCGGGCACGGTCGTAAGTGACGCGGCCCTGCCGCTCGGCAAACATTGTTATGCCCTTGTCGACAAGTTGCAGAAGATCCTTGTCTTCTGAGACGATGACAACCTCGATGCCCTTAGCTTGGGCTTTGCGGGCCAGTGTGCCGATGACGTCGTCGGCTTCGTACCCAGGGACCTCAAGTATTGGAATTCTTAACGCCGAGCAGACGCGGCGAATATAGGGAATTTGTTCAAGTAGGTCTTGGGGAGTTTCGTCTCGGGAAGCCTTGTAACCTGGAAAGGCTTTGTGGCGCACGGTCGGCCCCGGTGGATCGAACGCGGCAACGACGAAATCCGGCGTCTGCTCGCGCAGCAGCTTGCGGATCATGTTGGTGAAGCCGAGCGTGGCATTGGTTTTCAGCCCTTTCGACGTTGATAGCTCGTGAATCGCGTAGAAAGCACGGAAGATATGCCCGCTGGCATCGATGAGGTAGAGACGTGATTTGCCAGGTTTGCTCACCTGCGCACGCTGTCAGGCGTAGCTTTCTGCGTCAAGCCAGCAGGAAGCCAGAGAGCATTTGTAAGTGAAAGACACATGTGCTGGCTGCCCCGATGACAGGTTTCTGAATTGGGGGTGGTGCAACAGCCTCTGAACAGGCAGAATCTGGAAGCAATGAACAAGTATCCAAGTATGTTTGGTGCAAAAAGCCAGTTTCTCAGCACCCTTCTTGTAGCTAGTTTACTGCTGCTCATCGCTCAGCCGGTACTAGCATTGGCGCCCGAGACCGAGAAGGGGATGGTTTCGCTGACCGGTTCTGTGTATGACAACAGTGGCTTGCCACTGATAGGCGCCTTAATTGCTGTCGCCTTGCCGGGGAGCGACAAGCTTGATGGGCTGACGGTTTCGAACACGAGTGGGCATTTCTCTGT
>JAYYTT010000149.1:0-2877 GCA_036344375.1 Acidobacteriota bacterium
CTTGGTATGCCAGTGATTATTCTAGTGGGCATCGTCGGAGGGATTTTTACCACCACCGAGGCTGCCGTCGTAGCGGTTGTGTACGGCCTGGGTGTCGGCATGTTCGTCTATAGAGAAATCTCGCTGCGTGACCTTCCGGGTATCATCGCCCGCTCCGCGGAGCTCGCCACAGTCATCATGTTTATACAGACGACGGCTTTTCTGTTTGCTTGGTTAATTACCGTTCACCAGGTTCCAGCCTTGTTAGCGAAGGCTTTCGTGGCACAAGTGAGCGGTCCCGGCACATTCTTCCTCCTCTACATCCCGCTTCTTTTGTTGGTCGGAGCGGTGATGGAGAGCTTCTCAGCCACGATCGTGTTACTGCCGATCATCTTTCCGATCGCACAGACTCTCGGGGTAAACCCGGTTCACTTCGGGGTGGTTACGACCGTTGGGTGGGCGATTGGTTATGTCACGCCGCCGTTCGGCGCCACGCTGTTCGTTTCTTGTAGCCTTACCGGCAAGAGCATTCGAGAAACAACACCGTTCATTCTACCGATCGTCTTGTCAATGCTAGCTGTGTTACTACTGATAACCTTCTTCCCAGCAGTCGTGTTGTGGATTCCGGACATGTTTCAGTGAAGGGCGAGGAGGGTGCGATGTCGACAAGGCATGGTTTAGCGACCGTGCTACTGGCGGTGGTGCTGCTGGTGAGTTCTTGCGTAAGGGGTGCCCCCGATGTCTTTATTATCAAAGTGGCATCGTCGGCTCCGGCGGATGAGCCGGGATCACGGGCCCTGCAACGTTTCGTTGACGCCCTCAATGAAGCGGCCCCTGGACGTGTCGAGGCGAGACTGTTCGCAGCAGCGGCACTCGGAAACGATCGAGATGTTACCGAAGGGTTGAAACTCGGCACAGTCGAGATGCAGATGGCTTCGAACTCGACGCTGGCTACTTTCGTTCCCGAGATGTATGTCTTCGAGATGCCGTTTTTGTTTGAAGATAACGAGCACATGTTCGCGGTGCTCGATTCGGAAATAGGAGAGAGTTTTCGTCCTGCACTTGAACGTGAAGGTTTCCATCTGATGGGTTACTTCACATTTGGCTTGAGGCACATCATGACCACGGAGGAGCCGATTGGCACGATGGCTGATCTGGGAGGCCTCAAGATTCGAACCATGGAGAGTCCACCACATCTAGATGCGTTTGCCGCCTTCGGTGCTAATCCTCTGCCGATGGCTTACAACGAGCTATACACGTCCCTCGAAACAGGCGTCATTGATGGCGCCGAGGCTGCCAATTCAAATTATTATTCGAAGAAATTCTATGAAGTGGCGCCTTATTGGGCTCAAGTTGGCTGGCTGCGTTTAGTAGCACCTGTGATTATGAGCAAAGCGTTTTACGACAGCATGCCTCTAGATCTCCAAGAATTAGTTGACAAGACACTTAAAGATCTCGAAGCATACGAACGGCAGCTTTACACAGAGGTTGATGAGCAGCGGCTACGTGACCTGGAGGCGGCGGGGGTTAGCGTCACCTATCCTGACGCCGGGGCTTTCGTTGAAGCGTCTTCGACTGTTTACGAGGCATGGCTCCAGAGAATTGGCGGGCGAAGCCAGCTAAACGCGATCCTCGATTTTCCTCGTTGAGGCCTTTGTGATCGAATACTTGAGCGTTTGCTTATGACCGGTCGGTCCATTGCCATCCCAGTTGAAGAGATCCGCGGTGCGCACGCTCGAATCGAACCATACATTCATCGCACACCGATTCTAACGAGTGAGACACTGGATGCAGCGTTCGGTAGCCGCATTTTCTTCAAGTGTGAGAACTTTCAGAAGAGTGGAGCTTTCAAAGTAAGGGGTGCGTTCAATGCCTTACTTTCGCTGTCACGGGAGGATGCGGCGCGTGGCATCGTCACTAGCTCTTCTGGTAATCAAGCCGCCGCTGTTTCGCTTGCCGCCGCCGCACGGGGTGTCAGTGCTTACATCGCCATGCCAAAAATCGCCGTCGCGTCGAAAGTTGCAGCAGTTCAACGCTATGGCGGCAACATTGTCTGGGTTGAGTCGAATAATCGTATTCCTACCTCGGAAGAATACGACGCTACGGCATTGGCAATACAGGAAGAAACTGGCGCCAACCTCGTGCACCCGTACGACGATCTGAGAACAATTGCCGGTCAAGCAACCTGTGCCTTCGAGTTACTCGAAGAGGTACCCGATATTGACTACTTGTTGGCACCAGTGGGTGGTGGTGGACTCCTGAGTGGCACCTGTTCGAGTGCCGCAGCATTAGCGACCGGCACGAAGGTTGTCGGCTGCGAGCCGGAGAAGGCTGACGACGCGTGGCGTTCTTTTCAAGAAGGAACAATCGTTCCTCAAATTGATCCTCAGACTATCGCCGACGGGCTGCGCACTTCATTGGGCGAGTATACGTTTCCGATCATCGCTGCGAACGTCAGTGAGATTGTCACAGTGTCGGAAGACGCGATCCTTAGGTCCATGCGGCTGGTTTGGGAAACCATGAAAATCGTCATTGAGCCAAGTGCTGCGGTGCCTGTGGCGGCACTGTTAGAAAATAAGATTTCGGGACACGCGGATCGCATTGGGGTGATTCTGTCGGGTGGCAACGTTGATCTGGACTCTTTGCCTGATTGGTCGGAGCTCTCAGCTGAGTAGAGACTCCATCGGATCAGTGCGCCTTGTCATCTCCCAGGCAATGCCCGAGTTAGATGAAGAAACTCAGAAGCGAATATGGGGGGAGCTTGGTTGGAAAGGAGCTTAGTACCGACTCAGACAGGCCCGTGCTGCGCCTAGCTGATGATCCAGATGAAGGATCCGATTAGCACAACGACCATAAAGCAGCTCGCCAGGAACCCAATCACTGTATAGGCGGTGGGTC
>JAYYTT010000150.1:0-2796 GCA_036344375.1 Acidobacteriota bacterium
TCGCTATCGATTTCGACGTTGTCTCCCTCGACTTGATCTACAGTGTTCCAGGGCAGTCTGCGGACAGCTGGCTGTCGACGCTTGAGCAGGCGGTAGGTCTGGAGCCACACCATATCTCCTGCTACGAGCTCACGGTGCACGAGGCGACACCGTTTTTTAGTGCACGGAAACATGGCCAGCTCGTCGAGGTTGATGAAGACACCAAAGCCGACCTCTTCTTCGTCACTCACCGATTTCTGGCTGAGGCCGGCTATTTTGCTTATGAGGTGTCAAATTTTTCGCGCGAGCCGGCAAGTCGGTCTCGCCACAATCAGAAGTATTGGGATCACAGCCCTTATCTGGGCTTTGGTCCATCCGCCCATTCTTTCGACGGAGAGAGCGTGAGATGGTGGAACGAACGCGGTCTCGATGACTGGGCCGATGGGCTCGGTGAGGGGCGCTTACCGATTGCGGACACAGAACTGCTAACCCGTGAGCAGCTCATTCTTGAGGAGGTTGCCCTGAATCTTCGGACGATGGCCGGGCTTGACTTCGAAGGCATCGAACGGCGGTTTGGTGTCGACCTCGAGAGTCTTAACATCGAGGTTATAAAGGATCTGCGGAAATCTGGCCTGGTTGAGGCCGATGCTGCGGCCAAACGGCTCGTACCAACGTTGGAAGGTCTCGCGGTTGCCGATACCCTGGCCGCTTCTCTCGAAATCACTTCAAGTTGATCACGCCTGTGCGGGACGGCTGAGTCAGGTTATGCACCAGGGTTAAGAGGCGTGCTTCGAGGGTTCCTTGTCGAGGCGTGTTTGCCTAGATTGTGCGTGGACGCCAATCGTCGTTATTGAGGCTCCCTGATCCAAAGGACCGAATCTGGCGGGGCTTCGTCACAGGCGATGCGCTCGGTCATTCCGCTGGCGATACTGGCACAAGCGATTCGGGCGCCGGCGGAGAGTGCCTGCTCACGGGAGGCGCCCGCCGCTGTTCCACAGTTCGTGCGGCCCCTGTAGGTGATGCAGATCTCGGCTTCGTAAGGATGGATGCCGACCGAGCCATAAATGATGATTGCCAGCATCGCCGCGACGAACACCACAACGAGCGTGACTAATCCGGCGCGTGACTTGTTCATGTTGATCCTCCGCGTTCGGGTCGACGTTAGCCTTGGCAGCTCAAGAGTTCTCCTCGCACCACGCGCGAGCGTTCTGGAACATTTGTAGCCAGGGGGAAGCTTCCAACTTCCAGTCGCCCGGCATCCAGCCCCACTGCCAAGGTAGAAAAGTACGCTCGGGGTGGGGCATCAGGGCTAGGTGCCGACCGTTAGGCGAGCATAGTGCGGCGATACCATTAGCAGATCCGTTCGGATTGAAGGGGTAGCGATTAGTTACCTGGTTGTCGTCGTCGACGTACCGGATTGGGGCCAAACAATCGGCTTCGACGCGCTCAAGAATTTCGCGGTCGGGGAAAAAAGCGCGTCCCTCACCATGTTGGAGCCAAATGCCAAGTGTCGAGCCTTCCATGCCTTGCAGCATGATCGCTGGGCTCTCGTCGATGCGAACACTAACGAAGCGCGATTCGAAACGACCTGAGGCGTTACGGATAAAGCGTGGCTGGATGTCATCAGCAATACCTGCCCATGGCACCCATCCGAGCAAGGCATGGAGCTGGCAGCCGTTGCAGACTCCGAGGCTAAATGTGTCTCTACGCTCATAGAATGACTGAAATTGCTGATAGACACGCGAATGGAAGCGAATCACGCCGGCCCATCCTTTGGCTGAATCCAGCACATCGGCGTAACTGAAGCCACCAACGAATACGACGCCTCTAAATTTCTCCAATTTGACCCTTTCTTGCAGCAGGTCGGACATCGCCACATCCCAGGGCTCAAAGCCGGCCGCGTAAAAGGCCGAAGCCATCTCTCGGTCCCCATTGCTACCTTCCTCGCGGATGATGGCTACTGGAACCTTGTCCGCTGCCGCAAGGACCGCGGGCGCAGTGGGCTTGGCAGCGTACGTCAACTGGAATGGTGGGGCGCCTCGCAATCTCAGCCCAGTTTCTTCCTGACTGACGTACTCAGGATTGGCTTGTAAGCGGTCGATTTGGAAGCTGGTAGCTTCCCAGACGTCGCGCAAATCTCGCATGTCAGCGTCAAGGACCTCATTGTCACCTTGGTGTATGCGAACTTCCGGTTCGGCAATTGAGCTGCCGATCATTACACATGGAATTTCGGCTTTGTGGAATGCAAACTGAACTTCCTCTGCAATAGCGTCTGAGACTTCGATTACTAGCCCGAGTTCCTCACAGAAGAGAAAGTCCACAGGGTCGACGTCAGCGGGAAGCGAAACTTCAATACCGCAATTGCCCGCGAACGCCATCTCAAGAAGAGTTGTCACTAAGCCACCGTCACTGCGGTCATGTCCGGCGCTGATCAGCCCGTCGGCAAGAAAGTGTTGTACGGTATCGAACGCCCGGGCCAGTGTTCCGGAGTCCTCGAGGTCTGGGCATTGCGCGCCGAGCTGATTAAACACTTGTGCCAGCGCAGACCCGCCGAGTCTTGTGTTTCCGTTCCCTAGATCGATGTAGAGAAGCCGGCCATTGCCAGGAAGCTTTAGGTCGGGCGTCACTGTTTTAGTGATATCGGGGCAGGGGACGTATGCTGAGATCACTAAGGCACCCGGGGCTTTAACCAACTCATCTTCGCCGTCTGGGCTAGGAGCGATCGCTGCCATCGACAAGCTATCTTTACCCCCGTCTATGGCGATGCCCAGGTCTAACAACACCTCGCTCAAGGCAACTGTCGCATCGTATAACTTA
>JAYYTT010000151.1:0-2713 GCA_036344375.1 Acidobacteriota bacterium
ATGATTTCCTGACTACTACTGACGAGGGCATCGAGGATATGCGTGTGCTTTGCACCATCGTCGATGGACGAATCGTCTATGGCGATCCAGATTGGTAGGGTCAAGCAAGGCCGGAAGAATCCAGGAAAGAACTATTCCTGACGAGTGAGCCTATTCCTTTCCTCGATAACCCAAGCTGCGATTGCCCGCACCTGCTCGAGATCTAGTTCGGCGCCGAACGGCGGCATGCCTTGGCCTGCACGCTCGCCAGCTAACACTATTTGCTGATAGCGATCGTAGATTTCTGGTTCGGAGTAGCGCAGGTCGGGCAGTGTCGTCCCGCCCCCATGACACTGCGCACACCAAGTATTAAAGAGTTCGAGCCCTTGGGCGAGTTTGGCGGTGTCAGGCGTTTGCTCGATTCGGCTGGGAGCTTCTCGTTCCGGTAGCCGCCCGGCTGAGACGGCTGCTTCGTCACCGCCTAGTGCAAAAGCAAAGATCTTGCCCTCGTTTCGTGATCGAACAGCGAATGCACCACCCCACCCAGCCATTACCGCAATGTACTGTGTTCCATCGACTTCGTATGAAACGGGTCCCGCGAGAATGCCCGTACGTGCCCAGCTTTGCCACAATTTTTCCCCGTCGGTGGCGCGGTAGGCGATGAAGTCACCAGTGGCGGTGCCCTGGAAAACTAAATTCCCAGCTGTGGAAAGCGTCCCGCCGTTCCAGTAATTGTCGTAATCGACCTGCCAGACCGGTTCCTGTGCGACGGGATCCCAGGCAACAAGATGGCCGTCATCGGGAAACTCGTAGCCTTCTAGGCTGCGACGTGTGCGCGCGGCTGCTAGCCAGGTATTTTCTCGAAACTGCCAGCGGGGCAGATGCTCCCAGGCGATCGCGTTATCCTGGGCTGGGATGTAGACGAGCCCTGTGCTGGGGTTAAATGACATTGGTTGCCAATTGTGGCCACCGAGTTGAGCTGGGCGGATAAAGGCAGCTTCGTTCTCATAACGGGCTCCAGGAATTTCAATGGGCCGACCGGTTTCAGGATCGATACGATCAGCCCAGGTCACCGTGACGTAGTTATCAGCTGAAAGGAACTCCCCAGTCGCGCGATCAATGACGTAAAAAAAACCGTTCTTCGGTGCCTGCATTATGACCTTACGCATTTCGCTACCGCGCCCGTCAGAATTTGGAATCGAAAGGTTAGCTAGAATCATCTGTTGGGTGGCGGTGTAGTCCCACGTTTCCCCCGGCGTGGTTTGGTAGTGCCAAACATAGGTCCCGTCGTTGGGATCAAGCGCGACGATTGACGCGAGGAATAGATTGTCGCTGCCGCTTGGGTCGCGGTGTTGTTGATTCCACGGGGAGCCATTGCCGACTCCGATATACAGAAGGTCAAGCTCGGGGTCGTAGGCAAAAGAATCCCATGCAGTCCCGCCCCCTCCTGCCTCCCAAAGCGTGTCGGGTCCCCATGTTTCAGCAGCTAGTGCCATGGCCGTTTCATCTGGGGGCATTTTAGGTGTTCCGGGCGCCATGAAATCGCCAGGAATTGTGTAGAAGCGCCAGGTCAACTCACCGGTTTCCGCATCGTATGCGGACACGTAGCCACGTACTCCATATTCAGCGCCACCATTACCAATAATTACTTGGCCTTTGACGATGCGTGGCGCCCCGGTTACCGAATAGAACCTATTCTGGTCAACGGTCATTGTTTCCCACACCGGCTCTCCAGTATAGGTATCTAGTGCGATCAGCCGGCCATCAAGAACTCCGACATAGACTTTGCGGTTATATACAGCGACACCACGATTGACGACGTCACAGCAGGCGATGCGATCGTAAATCTCGTCGACACCGGGATCGAAGCGCCACAGTTCCTCACCTGTAGCAGCATCAAGTGCGATCACGATGCTCCACGAGCCGCTTGTGTACATAACCCCATCGATGACAACTGGCGTTGCTTCGAGCCCGCGGTCCGTACCGGTGTCATAGCTCCAAGCGAGACCGAGCTCATTGACGTTTTCGTCAGTAATTTGACTGAGAGGTGAAAAACGATCTTCCCCAGGGGTTCGGCCATTCGAAGGCCAGTTCGCCGGTTCTGTTTGTATTGAAGAAGCTAGAAGGGGTGAGAGTTGTTCATCTTGCCCAGTAAAACTTGAACCTGAGAAGCCATCGATGCTACAAGCGGATCCAACCACAAAGATCGCTAGCAGGGGTGTGAGGGTCGATGCCCAGCACGTTGCAACAAACCGCCCCATGGCAGGATTTAGTGTCTTCATGCATTTCTCCAAATGGATAAGAACAGGCAAAAAAGTTTCAGTGTGGCCCAATCGGGTTCACCGCTAGGTGGGACCGACTGGCAATTGTTTCATTAACTGAAAACAAAAAGTCTTGTCGACATGGGTAAAACGATATTTTGTCCACCACTAAATACTTCGATTTCGACCCTCGGCAAGGTCGTGCTCCTTTAAATCCTAGGGAACCTCTTCCTGATTATTAACGAAGTGAACTAGGAGCTGATAGTCTCAACAACGAGACATTTACAGGTTTTGGTGTATGGAGCATCCTAATGGAGAAACTACTTCTGCAGATGAATGACGGGGAAAAGGCAGACTCAATGGATTGGTGGCCTGAGGCATGAGCGGTTTAAAAACTCGGCGTGACCTCCTCTCGACTGCCCTGCGAAGTGGTGTCGGCATGGCGACAGCGGCAGCGATTCCTGGATGGCTAC
>JAYYTT010000152.1:0-2780 GCA_036344375.1 Acidobacteriota bacterium
CCAGGTCCTGCCAGATGATTGGCGAGCTGGCCGCACCCCACTGGTAGGCATTGTCGTAGGAGGCACCAGCATCTATGGGGCCGAGATCAAGGTCCCATAGCAAGTTGCCGTCAAAGTCGTAGCAAAACAAGGCACCGGTAGCCACCAAGACGACAACGTGCTTTCCGTCAGTCGTCGGGGTTGCAGACGCGTAGCTGTTCTTTGGGTGGCGCTGCACGCTTGGGTTGCCACTGATTAGCTGACGCGCCCAGACTACTTCACCGTCGCGTCTATCGATTGAGTAGACATACCATGCGTTGCGCGCCCGGTCGGATCTGCGGTCCATGCGACCATCGGTGCCGTAGCGAAAGATCGAGTTGGGATCATCGCTTACCGCTGTTGTTAAATAGATCCGTTCATCCCAGACAACCGGACTTGAATGCCCTAGCCCAGGAAGGGGGGTGCTCCACAAGACGTTGCGCCCTGTTTCTGGATCCCAGGCCGTTGGCGGATTCTGACCGTCAGCAACTCCTGAGGCCAGGGGGCCGCGAAAAGATGGCCATTGAAATCGTTCTGTGGTTTCTTGGGGCAGGGCCATCGGGGCTGTGACGGTCAGCAGACAGGCATAGCACAAAAGAATGATCAGCGAACGGTGCATTGATTTAGCCCCGACAGTCTTGGAAATTTAAGTCATCTGGAGGATAGCGCAAATAGGTGAATTACGTCTCTCTATTTATGTCGACTATGCTAACGGCTGTGAGCTTAAGCCGATCGTGGGTAGCATCACTCCTTTGTAACTGCGTCGGCCTTCCGATTACAATTCGTCACTCTGTTTGTTTGGTTTCTAGTAGTTCTTCTAAATCCCGAGTGAAACCTATGGAACGCCTTCTCGTTGTAGTGATCGCGCTCGCGTTGTTTTTGTGCATGCCTGCTAATGCTCAGCGTCGGCCCGCCCGTGCGCAGGGAAATATTACTGGCCAAGAAGAAACCTACGATTATTGGAAATTCAACCGGGAGATGATCCGCCGGGGCCAACAGGCGATCCTGATGTGCAATGGGCTATTCACCAGCAACCGAAGCCTCGAACAGGTGTTCGAGAAAGAGCTCGCCTATTTGCCTGAACCGATTGGTACCCCGACCGGCGGTGACTATTCGGTTGACTGGGGTCGCCAGGCAGTTGCAATTGGATCGGAGAATTACGTGCCGACGATGCGCGCGGCATTTCGCAAGGGGATCGGCTGCGTAATCTTGGCGCCCGATCAGACGTTTGAAGACATCGACAGTCTTCCGGTCCTTGAGAATCCACCGCCACCGGGAGACCCGGCGGCGATACCCTGGCCCGACGGCGATCTTGTCGAAGGCGCCCCACTTCCGTCGGAGGTTGATTCGGTAGCGTTGCAGGCCGCGTCTGACTGGGCGTTTGATCGGGAATCTGAGTTCCAGGTGACGCTCAGCCTCATCGTTGCGCACGGTGGCAAGATCATCCACGAACGCTACGCTCCCGGCTTTGACTTGACGACCCGAACGCGCACCTGGTCAACGGCGAAGAGCATCGCCGTGACGTTGATCGGCATCCTCGCCGACGAGGGTCGCATGGCGCTTGACGAGTCGCTGTCGTTCGACTGGTTGCCATCGGCGCGGTCGGGCAGCGATCCGCGTTCGGGAATCACGCTGCGCCACGTTCTCAACATGTCGAGTGGGCTCGATACCGTCGACAACGCTGACCTGGAGTACGCCACCGGTTCTGGCTTGGCCTATTGGGCCGGTGCTAGCTCGGTTGATGGTGCCCGCAGCCGTGCTTTAATCCGCGAGCCCGGCACTAGCTGGGACTACGAGAACTACGACACACTGCTAGCCGTCTACGCTATGAAGTTGACGATCGGCGACGAGCAGGAGTACCTGCAGTTCCCACGTGCTGCCCTGTTCGACAAGATCGGAATGCGCAACACGCTACTGAGCACGGATCGCTTTGGCGATTTTATTCTTAGCAGTCAGGTGTACACGAATGCCCGGGACCTTGCCCGCTTTGGTCTGTTGTACCTGAACGACGGCGTGTGGGACGGCGAACGCTTGCTGTCCGAAGAGTGGATTGATTTTGTCCGCACTCCCGCGCCAGCGACCGCGAACAGTGGGAACCAGTACGGCGGGCAGTGGTGGCTGGTAGCCGACAATGTTGACAATGTGCCGAGGGACGCTTACTCGACGGCCGGCAACCGCGGCCAGTACGTCATCGTGGTGCCGAGCCACGACCTCGTTATTGTTCGACGTGGCCTCGACTGGGGGCGCCAGGGCTTCAACCGCTGGGAATTGGTCAGGGAGGTTCTCAAGGCCTTCCCGATGGCACCGGAAGTCCGAGAATAGCTCGGGCAGGTTGAAGCGAAGGGTAGGGTTTAGAGTGGTCTATAGGCGTTTACTCGGTGAGAGTCGTCTCTCAGAGTTCCCGGCTGCAAAGCCAGCAGTCTTGGTCGGCACGTGTGCTATCTCGGGGCTTCTGTTTGTTGACCTATGTGATGCAATATTTGGTTGTGGTTGCGTTTCTCTTTGGAGTGGAGCTGCCGAAGCCTGCAACATTCACCACGCAGTCCTTCCACATTGCCCCTGGTGCGCGCATCCGGGCTGGGGCGGGGCGGGGGCGTTTTTCTCGGTGACGGTATCCCAGGCCGCAGCCGTTTTCTGGCCGGCACCCATCAACCGTGGCGCCCGGATCGTGTTGGCGCTTGCCGCGTTTCCAGTTGTAGGGGGCGGGGTTGGTCTTATTCAGGGGCTAATTATTGGCTACTGGAACTGAGGCGTACGTAGGC
>JAYYTT010000153.1:0-4137 GCA_036344375.1 Acidobacteriota bacterium
GAAGTGTCACTATCGCGGACCGAGATTACTGAGGTCCGACCTACTACTGGTGGCACTGTCGATCCTTTAGGTAATAGGCCGCGCTTGTCCAAAAAGTTAGCAATTTGTACTTCGAGCCCCTCTCCGGTCACGTTTTCAGGGTCAGCAACAATGTTAGCCGACAATTCGGTACTCTCATTAAAATCGGAAATGGTTGCCGGTGGGATAATTTCTTCTGGTATGTATTCACGTGTCTCGTAGGCTAACCGTTTAACGTTCAGTAAGTGCTGCGGGCCGATGTTGTCAGAGGTGATGTTATTCCCCCAGGAACCACAACCAAGTGTCATCGAAGGGAAGAGGTGGGTGGTGTGCCCGACGGCACCAAGCGCTGCGACAGTGTTCACGAGGACCCGATGAGCTGGTTTCCGTAGGCCGAATTCTAAGACGATGTCGTCATTGCCTGAGTGGATCACCATCGTGTGACCCATGCCGCCGAAGCGCAGCAATTCAGTGCATCGTTCGCACCCTTCCCGCCAGTCGTCCACGACGTAAAAAGCAAGTACGGGCGAAAGCTTTTCGTGAGAGAGAGGATAGTTCTTGCCGACACCGCCGACCGGACAAATTAACACCCGGGTTTCATCTGGCACCTTGATCCCAGCAGCGTTCGCGATGGTGATAGCTGGCCGGCCAACATAGTCGGTGTTGACCAAAAGGCTGTCGGTAATTAGCACTGTGGCCAGACGATCACATTCCTCTGGAGTGAGAAGGTGTCCACCGTTTACACGTGCTTGTTCTAGGACTTCATCCTTGATAATACGGTCGCAGACGATTGCCTGTTCCGAAGAGCATAGGGTGCCGTTGTCGAAGGTTGTTCCCGAAATGACGTCTCGCACCGCTTTAGCCACGTTTGCTGTTTGCTCGATATAGGCGGGAACGTTGCCGGGTCCGACCCCGTAAGCTGGTTTGCCTGCCGAGTAGGCTGCCGTGACTAAACTGATGCCTCCGGTTGCTAAAATAATGTCGGTTTCGCGACCATGCATGAGTTCCCTGGTTCCTTGCATCGTGACACTGCTCATGCATCCGATAATGCCGTCCGGGGCCCCTGCCTCGCGTGCGGCTGAGTCCATAACCTCGGCACTGGCTTTAACACACTGGGCCGCGGTTGGGTGGGGCGACAATACGATCCCGCAACGAGCTTTGAGCGCAATCAGGCACTTAAAGAACGCTGTGGAGGTCGGGTTTGTCGATGGGACAATACCGGCGACAACTCCGACGGGTTCAGCGATTTCCCGGATGCCATGTTCACGATCTTCACGGAGCACGCCGACTGTACGCATGCCACGCATGGCTTCCACCACGTCCTTGAGGACAAAGTTGTTCTTAAGAACCTTGTCCGGGATGTTTCCGAAGCCGGTCTCATTGTGGGCTAACTCCGCGAGCTGTTCGCTATGAGCTAATCCTGAAGCAGCCATCTCTTCAATGATGGCGTCTACTTGCTCTTGCGTGTAGCCCTCAAGCTGGCGCTGAGCTTCGGCAGCGGCCCGGCCAAGCTGGCGGGCTTCTTGAATCGACACAAGGTCGCGGTCTCGTTCCGCGTTAGTCATCGGCGGCATTTATAACGGGATGGTGTCTCTTGTAGCACTCGCCGGCCAGTTCACTAACTACTTGGTTTTACTGGTTGGTATGGACACTACCCCTCCTGAGGAGCGGGGCTTACCAGTTTCTCGACTTCTTCGTGGGGGCGCGGGATCACGTGTACCGAAACAAGCTCGCCAACCCGTCGTGCTGCAGCCGCACCGGCGTCGGTGGCGGCCTTTACGGCGCCTACGTCGCCTCGTACCAGTACGGTAACTAACCCCCCCCCAACTTGTTCTTTCCCAACAAGCACAACCTTTGCTGCCTTTGCCATTGCATCAGCAGCCTCGATCGCACCGACCAACCCGCGGGTCTCGATCATCCCAAGGGCTTCATACGACATGCGGAACCTCCTGGTAGGCCTAGGGTGAGCTAGAAGTGAACGGCGCGGACGTTAGCATGGTGCCCGTGTATGGTCAACAAAATGAAATCGCTGCGGAGTGCATAGGTAGTGAGTTTCAAGGCATTTTATTGTTGGTCCGTAATGGGGAGAGAACCTATTCTGGCAGCATTTTGTGAGCTTGATGGGGGTTGGGTGCCACAGTAGACTGCAATCTGGGACGCCCGCCCGAAACGAAGGTCTTGGGAGACTGCTCGATCATGATTAGAACGCTGGCAAAAACCAGCGTATACGGTTGTTTTGCGTGGGTCTTAACGGTTTCATTTGGCTTCGTTGCGGCCTGTGGCGGCCACGAACTTGGTCGTACCGTCGATGTAAGCGTAGCCGTTGACTTGCCCGAGAGTATGCCTCCCGGGAGCCCACTAGATATTGGTTACACCTGGACCCCCAATAGTGGTTTCTTGCCTCCTGTCGACGACTTTAAAGTTTTTGTCAATATCGTTGACCCGGACGGGAACATAGTCGAACAGGATGACCATTTCCCTGCGGTTCCAACTAGTCAATGGAAAGCCGGCCAGCCCTTTACCTATCGAAAGTTGATCTACTCAGACCCAGGCCTACGGGTTGACCAACTAAGTTTTTACGTTGGCCTATACGATGAAGACGGTAAGGTCGGAACCATGCACGAGGGTCGTTTTCGGGAACGGCCGTTGGTGCATACGATACTAATTCGAGCAGATGAGCAGGGGGGACGGCCAGGTTACCTTGAAGGATTCGCAGAAGAGGAAGTTCTATTGACCGGTCAAGATGTTCATACGCGAAAGTGGCGGTGGATGGGCCGCCGTGGTGTGGTGGAATTCCTTAACCCACGTGGGCCTTCGACGCTACATTTCCGAGCCTTAAGCCCGGTTGACTTCGTTGGGGGCAATCAGAACGTCTCCATCAAGATGGCTGGCAGGGAAATTGACTGGTTTACGCGAACAGACTCGTCGTCGTACCTTCTTTATTTTGACTTGCCCCACGAGGAGTTAGGGGACAGCGACTGGGTTGAATTTACGATCGAGGTGGACAAAGTCTTCGTTCCGGCGAACGTCACCGAAGGGTCCACCGATACGCGAGAATTAGGCCTGCAGGTTTTTTGGATGTACCTGCTGGCCCAGTAAGTGTTTTGGTTGCGGTAGCCTGATCAGGAAACTCAGTGAACATCTGCACTGAGCTGAGTGTCAAACAACGCGGCG
Source organism: Acidobacteriota bacterium (assembly GCA_036344375.1). Classification (GTDB taxonomy): domain Bacteria; phylum Acidobacteriota; class UBA890; order UBA890; family UBA890; genus UBA890. Next base: position 3,193 of record JAYYTT010000153.1, read on the forward strand.
CGCTGAGGAGTACACGATGGTGAAAAAAACAGACGACAAATTAGACGCGGCAGAGCTAGCGATTTCACAAATCGAGCGCCAGCATGGCAAGGGTGCCATCATGCGGTTGGGGGCCGACAGTGTCATTGACGTGGCGACAATTTCAACCGGATCGATCGGTTTGGATATTGCCGTCGGTGTCGGTGGTTTGCCGCGGGGTCGTGTTATCGAAATTTACGGACCTGAATCTTCTGGCAAGACAACGTTGGCCTCCCATGTTGTTGCAGAGGCACAGAAGACTGGTGGCATTGCCGGGTTCATAGATGCCGAACACGCCGTTGATCCGGAGTACTCACAGGAGTTGGGAGTTAACCTTGATGACCTTTTGGTTTCCCAACCAGATTCTGGCGAGCAGGCATTGGAGATAGCTGAAACATTAGTGCGTAGCGGTGCCCTCGACGTATTGGTGATTGACTCGGTTGCGGCGCTCGTGCCGCGTGCCGAGATAGAAGGCGAGATGGGTGATCAGCAGCCAGGCTTGCAAGCACGCCTCATGTCCAAGGCTCTTCGGAAGTTGACTGCCGTCGTGTCGAAATCACGGACCAGCCTCGTTTTTATTAACCAGGTACGCGAGAAGATAGGCGTGATGTTCGGTAACCCAGAGACCACGCCGGGAGGCCGTGCGCTTAAGTTTTATTCCTCGGTCAGGCTCGATATTCGACGTATCGGATCGATCAAGGACGGCGACCAGATAATTGGTAACCGCACGCGGGTGAAGGTAGTCAAGAACAAGGTCGCGGCACCGTTCCGGATGGCGGAGTTCGAGATTATCTATGGCAAGGGAATTTCGCGCGCCGGGGAGCTCCTCGATCTTGGGGAGCTAGCTGGGATTGTTCAGCGCTCCGGCTCCTGGTACTCGTATGATGGTGACCGGTTGGGGCAGGGTCGTGAGAACGCGCGCAAGTT
>JAYYTT010000154.1:0-2288 GCA_036344375.1 Acidobacteriota bacterium
AGATTTTCCAATCCCCAACCAAACGCCTGTGGGCGGCGATCATCGGCATCGTCCCCAAAAATTGAGCGTTCCCAGTGATGAAAGAATTTGCGGAGCATGGTCGTTCGATGCTATCAGGGTCTCGAACGGGAGAGTGACTAGCTAGCAATCGTGCCGAAGGCTAGTTACGCTGCCCTAGAGACCTGAGTTGACGCAGCAGGAGAGATCATCATTACGAGGCCACGTGACCCATATCGGCGCACCAAAATAGTCTGCACGCTAGGACCGGCTAGCGAAACACTCGAGCAAATTCGGGCCTTATTCGCCGCAGGTATGGATGTCGCTCGTCTCAATTTTTCGCATCAGACGATCGATTGGCATCGAGAACGTGTCGCCATGATTCGCGACATATCGGCAGAAGTCGGCCAGCCGATCGGTATTCTCCAAGATCTCCCAGGGCCCAAGATCAGAGTAGGCAACTTCCCCGATGGCCCAGTGGAACTTAAAGTTGGTCAGGAGTTTACCCTCACAGCCGGCGGAACCGATGGCGACATTGGCGGTGTATCCGTCAACCAAAAGGCCCTTATCGAAGCCGTCGAGCCCGGCGACCCCATCCTGCTCTCTGACGGGACAATCCGCTTGCGTGCTAGCCACATTAAACAAAACAGCGTCGTTTGCGAAGTTACGGTCGGCGGCAAATTGGGATCCCATAAAGGAGTGAACCTTCCGAACCGCACTGTCACGCTGCCATCTATGACAGAGTATGACCATGAAGCCCTAATAGCCGGCCTCGATATGGGAGTGGACTTCGTAGCCCTGTCATTCGTGCGGTCGCGCGATGACGTTGAGATAGCCCGAAAGGTGATTGAAGACCACGGCCGACACGTTCCGATCATCGCTAAGATCGAAAAGTTCGAAGCACTCGAAAACCTTGAGGGCATCATCGAAGCAGTGGACGCTGTAATGGTGGCGCGGGGTGATCTAGCAGTTGAAATCCCTTTGTGGGACGTCCCGCAGGTACAGAAGCAAGTCATCAAAGCCGCGAATACGGCTGCGAAGCCAGTCATCACAGCTACCCAAATGCTGCTGTCAATGGTGGACTCCCCACAACCCGCACGCGCGGAAACAAGCGACGTCGCCAACGCCCTGTACGATGGAACCGACGCGGTCATGCTTTCTGAAGAGACTGCTGTTGGCAGTTACCCAGTCGAAGCTGTTGAGGTAATGGCAAATATCTGTGTGGCAACTGAGAAAAAACTTTGTCGCCCTGGGTCCTACCTCAAGCTCCCAGCAGACCGCCGCCATCTAGTACCGGACGTTGTAGCCACCGCTGCTTGCATGGTGGCACGACACCTCAATGCAACGGCTTTAGTCGTACCAACACGAACGGGTAGCACCGCGATCAAGATCGGTGCCTGCCGTCCCAGTCAACCGATTATCGCTATCGGCACACATATCGAAACCGTAGGGCGCATGACCTTAGTGTGGGGAGTCGTGCCTATCTACGGCGAAGACCTGTTGACCCATGAGTCGATGCTCATGGAGGCGGAACGCCGAGCCGAAGCCTCGGGACTCATCAAAAAGGGCGACTTGCTAGTGATTACTGCTGGATTTCCGGTAGGTGGGCCCGGTAGCACCAACACTGTGACCGTAAAAATGGCCGGCGAGGAACTCAGCACAATCAGCACCGATTGACGATTAGATGCTTCACTGCTGACCTGGTTCTACAAGTCAGGCACCTGCAGACCGACGTCCTTATCCTCTTTGACGACAAGTAACCTACTGCCTCCATCGGCCCATCATGTATTTGTCTTCCCCCCCGCTTAGGGGCATCATGGCCCCTACCCAAGCCATGGTCGGCAGGGCCCCCCGCCAGGGAACCCGCCTCGGCTTAGTCTGAGATACGCGAGAGGACGTCATGGAGCGGATCATAGAGTGCGTGCCCAATTTCTCTGAAGGGCGCAATGAAGGGGTCATCAAGGAGATCACCGGTACCATCGAGGCGGTTACCGGTGTGCAGCTTCTGGATGTCGATCCAGGCGCCGACACCAACCGTACCGTGGTCACCATGGTGGGCTTGCCCGACGACATCGCAGAGGCGGCATTCCAGGCCGTGAAGCGTGCGTCGCAGCTCATCGATATGCGCCAACATCGCGGCGCGCATCCACGCTTTGGTGCCACCGATGTGGTCCCCTTCGTACCAGTCTCCGGCGTGACAATGGACGACTGCGTCAAAATCGCGCGGCAGGTCGGCAAGCGTATTGGCGAAGATCTCGAGATTCCCGTGTATCTATACGAAAACGCGGCAA
>JAYYTT010000155.1:0-2140 GCA_036344375.1 Acidobacteriota bacterium
GACCACAATACCAACATGTACCGCAGTGAACATACCTGCGGCACCCTTCGAAGCATCCAGAAAAAGGGTAGCAATACCAGCTCCTTTGCCAAGAACGCGTTTCACGTTGGTAGCCCCAATGTTGCCACTACCCGAAAGACGGACATCATCTCCCGTCTTCATCCTGACGAGTAAATACCCGAAAGGAATACTGCCAAAAGTAAAGCCAACTATCAGTCCGCCAATGATACCGATCAAGTCATTGTGGGCTGCGTTGAGCGAATCAAACACTGGCGCTGTCCTCCGATTCGACAAGCTGCTGCCGCAAGAGCCCAAGTATCGCCGTAACCGCGCCGAGACGTATGATGTTCCGGTCGCCATCGAACTGCCACCGGCGCGAGACTACCGCATGACGATCAGCGACAGCACCGAAGACACACCCGACGACCTCGTCGTCATCGGCCAATGGGCCAGCCCAACCTGTCACCGCTACTCCGTAGGTCGCCATCGATCGATCTCTGATCGCCGCAGCAAGAGCCTTTGTCGTAGCCAAAGAAACCGTTCCGTCTCGCTCGAGCAATCCAGGATCGAGCCCAGCGAGTTCCACCTTGGCACCGGCAGAGTACACAACGATGCCACCCCAGAAAAAGTCCGAAGCACCCGGTAAGCATGTTAGCGTCGCCGAGACCAAGCCTGCTGTGCAACTTTCAGCGGTGGCAACCGTTTCGTTCTTCCGCAACAGCATGCCACTCACCATCTCGGCAAGATGGAGAAGATCATCCGATGGCGTGTGGATCATATGCCAAAAGCCCAGAGAGCAGCATGGACAGCCACCTGCGTATAACCGGCCGCCACGACATCATCAGCCATTATCCCCACCCCACCTTGTAGCCTCTCAAAACGTCCTGCCGGAAACGGCTTTAGGATGTCAAAGGTGCGAAACAAGAAGAACGCCAGCATCCAGCCACTGGCACCCTGAATCGCCACCATCGACAACCACATCCCAGCCCACTCATCGACCACAATCCAACTAGGGTCATCACTTTCTAGTTCCAAGACGGCAACTTCAGCGGCGATGGTCCCGAGAATCATGAACCCGATGCTAGCGGCAAGCTGCCACCTCCAATCGAGTGGGGCAAGAAACAGGACAAACAGTGCAACACCAAGGAGCGATCCCCAGGTACCAGGGGCAGGCCAAAGAAACCCTGTGCCGAACCCAGTCGCCAACAAGCGGGAAGCTTGCTCTTGAAGGCTTCGGGTCACGGTGTGAGCCGTCCCAGCAACCTTGGATAGGGAATCGTCTCACGCAAATGCGGCACGCCAGTAATCCAGGCAACGACGCGCTCAAGCCCCATGCCGAAGCCGGAGTGTGGCACCGAGCCATAGCGTCGGACATCGAGGTACCACTGGTAGTGCTTTTCGTTAAGACCATTTTCCCGGATACGCGACAGGAGTAGGTCATGGTCATGAATTCGCTGGCTTCCACCGATGATCTCCCCGTATCCTTCGGGAGCTATCATGTCCATAGCGAGCGCCAGTTCTTCACGTTCTGGGTCGGGCTCCATATAAAACGCCTTTATCGCCTGTGGGAACCGATGAACAAGCACTGGACGGTCGAAGGCCTCAGAGATGATCGTCTCATGGCCACCACCGAAGTCCGCTCCCCATTCAAAATCCTGGCCGGCCTCCCTAAGGATTTCAACAGCTTCGTCGTAATGGATCCGCGGGAAAGGCTTCACGACCCGTTCCAGGGTCGTCGTGTCCCGGTTGAGAACCTCTAGCTCATATTTGCACTCAACGAGCGCTGTCTGCACAACGTGAGAAATGAAGTCCTCTGCCAACTCCATCGCATCGTCAAGCGTCGCGTAGGCTACTTCCGGTTCGAGCATCCAGAACTCGATGAGATGCCGACGAGTCTTGGATTTCTCGGCCCGAAAAGTCGGGCCGAAGCAATAGACACGACCGTGCGCCATACAGGCCGGCTCCAGATACAACTGGCCACTTTGTGTCAAGTAGGCGTTCTCTCCGAAATAATCCGTGGAGAACAACGTCGTCGTTCCCTCAACCGAAGTCGGGGTCAGGATCGGACTGTCAATGAGTACAAAACCACGGTCATGGTAGTAGGAGCGACAGATATGGATCACTTTACTGCGCACCCTAA
>JAYYTT010000156.1:0-6566 GCA_036344375.1 Acidobacteriota bacterium
GCCGCGGTGGTTACGCGTGAGTGCCAGTGATCGGGTGTTGCGCAGATGATCAAGTCAACGTTACCCGAATCCAAAAGCTCTTCGTAAGAGCGGTAGCGTTTCGCTGGTTTTTGATCGCGACCGCCCGGGCGTGTGCTGTTAGTTGACGCGCTCAAGCCGCGCTCAGCATAGACGTCAAACAAGTCACATATGGAGGTCAACTCGAGGTTAAGGTCATGTTGTTCCATCCACGTAGCGAGGTTTTGGTTACGTGGGTTGCGCCGGGCTGCTTCTTTTTGGCGGTCGGTCCACTCGGTTGGCGCGAAGCCAGCACCTCGCATTACCGCTTGTCCGCGGCCCCCGTAGCCGACCACGCCAAGGCGCAACTTTCCACTGGGCGGGTTCGAAATGGCCTCTGGAATTACGGCTGGTGCGTCACCGGTGACGCCGAGTTCTTCGAAAATCTTGCTCCGTTTATCGGCTCGAGTTGATCTCTTGGTCCAGACGCCGTAGGCGAGAGCGCTGAACACTGGCACTGAAGCAAGCGCGCGAAACAGCTCACGTCGTCCCCATCCAGGCCGACGGCCGAGTTGGTCTTCACTCGGGGAGGTCTCCACGGAGGTGCTTTCCGCGGCGGAATCTTCCGGTGGTTCTATGTTGTGGGTGTGATCGTCAGTCATTGCTCCGCTCCCAGATTTTTAAACGATCTAGGCCGATGAGGTGGCTCGTGGGGAAGGCGAGCAGTACCAACATGACGACCATTTCGATCAATACTTTGTTAACGAACAGATAGCTTCCCTCCGTCGGAACCGCGCTTTCGAGACCAAGCAACGGCGGATTGGCTAAATAATAGAGAAGAAGGAGAAAAGCGCCAAAGAACGCAGCCAGCCGGGTCATGCATCCGAGCAAAAGAGCGAAGCCAATCAGTACCAGTCCCCATTTATTGAGGATATCGATTAGTCCGAGCCGAGCGGGATTGGTCGCCAAGCCGATGAACCAGTCAGCAAATGGCCCCTGAGATGCCTGCAGATAGCCAGCTGAAGTCCAGTAAGGGTTCAGGATTTTGGCAATCCCTTCGTACAGAAAATGCCACGCAACAAGCATACGCAGAACTACCAAACTGGTGAGCTGGAATCTGCCGTAGGTGATATCAGACGACCCGTTACTCATTAGCCTCCGTTTCTGCCTTGCTGGCGTATCATCCTGAAGCTGTAATTCCACCCCAGCCGCTTGAGCGAGACTGGCTCCCTTGACGATCGATAATTAAACATTCGCAGCCATCGAGCCTGTTAATTAACTGTGTACCTTCGTCAGGCCCCATCACGAAAACAGCAGTCGCGAGGGCATCGGCTTCGATCGTCGTGGACGCGGCCACTGTCACGCTCATTGCGTGAGTAGGCGAGCGACCCGTCTGGCCCTTAACGATATGATGCGCCAGCCGTTCTCGGTCGAAGTAAATTTCATAGCTACCAGAGGTCGCCACTCCGCCATCAGTGACCTGAATCAGGTCAGGGACTACGGAACGTTGCCATGATTCATTGTCCCATGAAGGTACTTTGTTCTCTGGATCACGGATGGCGATTGTCCAGGGAAGCTTATCGCCACGGTCACCCGCGGCCCTGATATCGCCACCAGCATTGATCAGAAATCTAGTCACGCCGTGTTGCGACAATGCTGCAGCCATCGCATCAACAATGTAACCCTTGGCAATGCCGTCCAGCGTTAGCCCCATTCCGGCACGTGAAAGACTCAGGTCGTGATCGTCAAAACCGATGTGCTCGGTACCTACCAACTCACGTGCTTCGCTTAGCTCGGCGTTGCTTGGTGGCATACGCGGCTCATAGGTCTTCGGGTCACGGAACAGGTCGATGATTGGCTTTACCGTGATGTCGAAGGCGCCGCCCGTCAGTCGGTGGTAATCGAGGCCGCCACTAATCACCTCGATGAGTTCGGGCGGGGCGCTATCGATGCGACCGGTGTCATTGAGATAAGCCAATGCCGAGTTAGCGTCGAATCGGTTGAGTATCGTGATGACCCTGTCCATCTTCTCGAATGCTTCGCCGAGAGCGGCCTCTGCCAACGTTTCAGATTGGTGCAGAGCCGAGATGGTGACGAAGCTACCCATCGCTGGTTGGACCTGAGTGACTTTATGACTATCGGCATCTACACGGACTGATTCAACCGTAATCGGCTGAGGATCGACGCGTTTGAAGCCCATCTCGAGAAGGCTGGAGAATTTGTCCGATACGGCTTGATCAGAAGTTGGGTGCTGGGAGCTAGAATTCATGTCGATCATTAGGTGGGTATAACCTTGGTCGCGGCGAGATTATCAGGAGTAACCTGTCGCCTCCATGGGGGACCGTGTCCTATCAATGTCGTTAGCGGGATCCATTCCACCTTGTTTTTCGGCAGCCGGCTGAACTTCCCGATACGAAGGAAATGCTTTATATAACTCGGTTGGAATGCTGCCGATGACCGGATAGGCTGCGCCTTGAACTCTGCCCGCGTTAATCGCTTAGCCACTGTGTAATCACCATAACAACCAGGAGATAAGGATCTGATGGCCTCGCCGTGCGACCGTCGATGGTTCTTGAAGAGCGCCGCTGGAGTTACGATGGGAGCTGGACTTGCTTCGTTCGGTTGTCAGCGTTCCACTGATGTCAGCAATGTTGAGACTGCTGTGGACCCCGAGCCGCTGTTCCGCATCTCGCTGGCCGAATGGTCGCTCCATCGTACGCTGAATACTGACGAAATGGACCATCTTGACTTCGCCCGCGCTGCCGTTGAGGACTATAACTGCGAAGGTGTGGAGTACGTCAACACCTTTTTCTTCGACAAGGCACAGGATCATGGCTACTTGGCTGAGATGAGGATGCGCGCTGAAGACCAGGGAATTCCTTCGTTGCTAATCATGTGCGATGGTGAAGGTCGACTCGGTGATCCCGATGGAGCGGCGCGTACCATCGCAGTTGAAAACCATTTTAAATGGCTTGAGGCTGCCGAATATCTCGATTGCCATGCGATCCGCGTGAATGCGGCTAGCGAAGGTGACTTTCAAGAGCAGCAGCGACTTGCTGCCGATGGGCTGCGGCGGCTCTGTGAACGCGGCAGCGAGCATGATCTCGATGTTATCGTTGAAAACCACGGCGGCCTTTCCAGTAACGGTGCCTGGCTCGCTGGGGTTATTGAGCTGGTTGACCATCCGCGCTGCGGCACCCTTCCTGATTTCGGCAATTTTCGTATCGGTGGTGACGAGTGGTACGACTTCTACACTGGGGTTAGTGAGCTTATGCCCTACGCTAGGGCGGTCTCTGCCAAGTCTCACGACTTCGACAATCAAGGCAACGAAACTCAACTCGACTACGAACGCCTTATGCGCATCGTCCTCGATGCTGGCTACCGCGGCTACGTTGGCATCGAGTACGAGGGTAACGAACTGTCGGAGCCCGATGGAATCCTCGCCACTAAGGCCTTGCTGGACCGGGTTCGAGATAACCTCACCACCAATTACGTCTAAGCGGAGCTAAGACCACATTGCTAATAACGCCGCCTGTGTGGCGCTTCGGGGGGATGATTACGTTGCCTAGACTTTGCCGCGTGCAGCTTCGTCCCATTCTTGGGCCGGTCTTGGTAGTGATTGCTATGCTCTGCGGTGCTTGTGCTTCGGGTGATGGTGATGAATTCATCATGCGGTTACCAGAAGTGGAGCGTGTTTGGATTGGGCCCGACTACTATGGCAATCGCCTACAAGATTGGCGGTTAGCAAACGCGCGGGTTGAGGTTGTTACCGGCGCCTCAACTCACTCAATGCGAACGTTGCAGCTATTGACTTACGCTCTTTCCGAGGATCCCGGGACATTGGAGTTGAGTGTCCGCACCGGGCCCATTGAACTGGGGGGTTCGCCACACGAAAACACCTGGACGGGATTCTTGATAGGCGCGGGCGGGGACCATGTCGACTATCGCATAAGCGCCATGGTGCACGATTGGCCTGCCCCAGATGGGGGGTTGATCGTAGCCGTTGATGGTACTGGCAAGATTGTGGTGCGTGACAACTCTACAATCGATAGCCCAAAGTCCGTCCGTGCCAACATCAGCACCGATGTAGATGCTTGGCCACTTATTGACCCGGAGACGATTGAGTTTACCGATGGGGCGCTCGAAGATTTTGTGTTGCAGTTGGCAGCTGAACCCGTGGACCTGTCCAGTCCAAACACCAGTTACCGTTTGACGGTCACAGTCGAAGATGCAATCAGTGGAGTTCATCGCGGGGCCGCCACCTATGAGGACATCCCGGCTGAGTATTTCTCTGGAAACGTGGCGCTGGTATCGCATAACAGTCGTCACGTAGAGGAAAACCCCTCTTTGGCAAACCGTGCGCCACGCTCCTTCGAAGCGAGTATCGCCACTGTGGGGCCTGGCTACTGGTTCCAGAATTGGACCGCGAGGGGATCGAAGCTCATACATCATCCTGATCGTGCCTTCGGGCCGGTTATGGGAGCGTTGCATACACTCAGTGGAGGCGTCCTGAAAATGACCGCACAGATGGCGCCCCTCGGCGCCGCCGATGTACGTAGCGGTGAACTTCAGGTCCAACGGGCAGGAAACTGGGAAACGGTGTCGACGGGCGAGGTAATTAATCTTAGTTACACGCTGCCCTTTCGGGTCGAAGATTGGGACGGGAGCGTCGATACTCCGTACCGGATTGTCTACGACCTAAAGGTCGGTGGGCTTCCCTCAACGATGACCGAGACTCACACTTACGAGGGCACGATACGGCAGGAACCACAGCGCGACGATTTCATCCTGGCATCAATGAACTGTCAACATTTTTCGGCGCGACCAGACCGCGATGCGTCAGCACGTGGCTACTGGAATCACGAGGGCATTTGGTTTCCGCACGCTGAGGTTTCAAAGGCGGTTGCCTATCACAACCCTGACCTGCTGTTTTTTTCTGGGGATCAAATATACGAAGGTGGCCTTGCTGGCATCGTGCGCGAGCCCTTCGATGAGGCAGCGCTTGACTATCTCTACCATTGGTATTGGTTCATTTGGTCATTCCGTGACTTGATGCGCGATATCCCTACGATTTCCACCCCTGACGACCACGATGTTTACCAGGGCAACATCTGGGGAGCCGGGGGGAAGAAGGGTGAGGCTAGTGAAGGGCTCACGGCTCAGGATTCAGGCGGTTACACAATGGATCCGCGTTGGGTGAACGCGGTGCACCGGACACAGACGTCACACCATCCCGATGCCTGGGATCCGACCCCAATCGATCAGGGCATCACAGTCTGGTACACGAGCATGGACTACGGCGGAATCAGCATGGCGGTGGTCTCCGATCGCATGTTCAAGTCGGCACCGTCTGTGGATATTGACCAAGGCCAGGTTGTTAACGGATGGTTCCAGAACCCAGGGTTCGATCCCGCGACGCAGTCGGATGTACCCCAGGCCGCTTTTCTTGGTGCGAGACAACTCACCTTTCTAGACTATTGGGCACAAGACTGGAGCAACGGCATCTGGATGAAAGCTCTATTGTCACAGACATTGTTCTCGAACCTGGCCACCATACCGGACGAGGCTCCAAGCGGAGCGGTCTTGCCGAACTTGGCCGTCGCTGGTCCAGAAGAGTACATCGAAGGTGACAAGAAGGCTGCAGATGCTGATTCTGGCGGTTGGCCGCAGTCAGGACGAAACCGAGCGTTGCGGGCGATACGTAAAGCATTCGCCCCTCATGTGGCTGGCGACCAGCATCTAGGTAGTACGATCCAATACGGAATCGACGAATTTGGTGACGGCCCCTTTGCCTTCGTTGTTCCGTCGGTGGCCAACCTCTGGCCTCGCCGCTGGTATCCGCCGGAGACCGGAGCTAATCGCCAACCCGGCGCGCCCCGCTATGCCGGTGAGCACTTCGATGGCTTTGGTAACCGAATGACGGTGCACGCCGTGGCCAATCCGGTGCAATCAGGGGCCGTGCCCTCGGCGCTTTACGATCGCGTTCCGGGCTACGGGATCATCCGCTTTGACAAGCTTTCGAGGAATATTGTGTTCGAGGCTTGGCCTCGTTGGGTTGACCCCTCAAGTCTCGATGCAAGGCAATTCTATGGTTGGCCGGTGACCTTCAACCAGTTCGACAACTACGGTGGGGAGGTCGGGTATTTGCCAATGCTGGAGATTTTTGGGCTCGAATCGCCTGTTCTACAACTGATCGATGAGCGCACGGATGAGATCATTTACACGGTCCGGGTGCCGTCGTCGACGTTTCGACCCAAGATCTTCGACACTCAGGCGACTTACACGATCATCATCGGCGAGCCTGGCACACCGAGTATGCGCACGTTTACCGGTATAAGGATGGCGACCGGGGACGGAGAAAGAGTCGAGGTGGTTTTTTGAAGCGCCTGGCCACGGTGGTCATGGTCATCTTGGCTGGCGGAATTTTGTACGTTGCCTGGTACGCAACAGACGAAGGTTGGGCTGAGCGCCTGCGCGGCACCATCCCCCAGGCTGCGTCATTTTCGCAGCAGGTGAAGCCGAACATTGTGTTTATCCTCATCGATGATATGGGTTGGCGCGACGTTGGT
>JAYYTT010000157.1:0-5097 GCA_036344375.1 Acidobacteriota bacterium
GCAGAAAACCAGGAATATGAAAGCGCCGCTCATTATCGTGACCTTCTTAGCACGGTTCGTCTCACGGCACGGGACCAGAAGATCGCTTCAAGCAGCCTCGATGACCGTGACCTTTTTGCCACCCACCGAGTCGGCGATCGAATCGCATTGCAAGTCTTTTTAGTCCGCCGGGGTATCGTCGTGGATCGGAAGGAGTTCTTTTGGGACGGTGTAGCCGAGAGCGATGATGGCGCGATTCTTGCCTCATTCTTGCAGCAGTATTACCACGGTGAAAAGTACTTCCCGCCTGAGGTATGCGTGCCGTTTGAGCTTGAGGAGCAGAGGACGATTGAAGCGTGGCTTCGGCAGGGCCGGGGTGGTGCAGTCAAAATTTCTGTACCGCAGCGTGGTGAAAAGAAGCGATTGCTCCAGCTAGTTGCGAACAACGCCGAGCTGGCTTTTAGGGGTCGATACGGTCGTACCTCGGACGAAGCTGGCGCTCGTATGCTTCAAGAAATAATGGACTTGAGTAGCCCACCTACGGTAATCGACTGTGTTGATATTTCTGAGGCGCAAGGGTCAGGGATGGTTGCAGCATTGGTTCGTATGTGTGCGGGAGAGGCAGACAAAAGCGGCTACAAGCGCTTCAAGCTACGCGACATAAATGGCCCAGATGATTACCGAGCGGTCGCCCAGGTTGTAAGACGGCATTTCAAACGTGTGGTTGCTGGAGAGCACCAACCCCCAGACCTCTTACTCATTGACGGTGGACGCGGGCAGCTTAATGCCGCACGGCAAGAACTCGACGATCTTGGGGTGTCAGCCCAACCCGTCGGGGCAATCGCGAAAGAACAGGAGGCCCTGCACTTTGCTAGCGCGAGGAGGCCCATTCCTTTGGTTCGCTACCCGGAGGCGATGAGGCTGTTGCAACGGGTTCGTGACGAGGCACATCGTTTCGCGATCACTTATCACCGCAAACTAAATCAGAAGCGGATGCGTGAGTCAGTGCTTGACGATATCCCGGGTATCGGGGAGAAGCGAAAGCTCGACTTGCTGCGCAGATTCGGCTCGGTAAAGAAAATCAAAGAAGCCGACATGTCAGTATTGGAAGCTGTTGTTGGTCCGAAAACGGCTCGCAGAGTCTACGACCATCTCGCTGATAGCTAACCGGTCCACCGGCATTAGTTGGCAGAAGATTTGATGTGGATGACGCGAGTACGGACGGCGTGTAGCATCGCGGCATGAACTACGGTGATATCGCCCTCCAGGTTGGAGTCCTCCTGTTCGCGCTTTCGTTCCACGAGATGGCACACGCCTGGGCTGCCTATAGGCTAGGGGATACCACGGCAAAAGACGAAGGTCGCCTGACAATGAACCCAATTGTTCACGTTGACCCGATAATGACTGTTCTGTTCCCGGCGATTCTGATCCTAGTTGGGTCTCCGGTAGTTTTTGGGGCTGCCAAGCCTGTGCCTGTGAATACTTGGAACCTTCGGAACCCCAAGCGTGATCACATGTGGATCGCCGCAGCCGGACCGGCTAGCAACGTGATTCTGGCAACAGTTTCGATCGTCTTAGTGAACATTGTTTGGCGTCCGCTGCAGATTGCGGACGCGATGGGGCAAGATTGGGCTGGGATGATTGCGCAGGTATTGTTTTTGTGCGTGGGCATCAACCTCGTTTTGGCGACGTTCAATATGATCCCCATCCATCCACTTGATGGTTCCTGGATCCTGTCGCGATTTCTCTCTGGAAACATGGAAACTGCTTACGCGACGCTCCGTCCATACGGATTCCTTATCCTGATATTTCTAATGTATACGGGAGTGCTGTGGGAGTTCATTAACCCGGTCATGCGCTTTGCCAGTATGTTCCTGCCGTAGCCTGCACGTGAAACTATTGTCCCGTGATTGACGATCGCTACCGCGTCAAAATCAGTGCGTTTGAGGGGCCGCTTGATCTTCTTCTGCATCTGGTCCGAGTACGGGAAATTGAGATCCGTGACCTGGAGCTGGCTGAAATAACGGGTGAGTACTTGGAGATGCTTCGTTTTCTTGAGGAAATCGACCTCGAATTAGCGAGCGAATTTCTTGAAGTTGCCGGGAGTTTGGTCAGATTGAAGGCACAGGCATTATTGCCCAGCCCCTCAGCCGCTGCTGATGCTGAGGCCTTAGCAGCCGAGGCAGAAGCGCTTTTGGAGCAATTGGTTGGACATCACGTGACACGAATGGCGGCACAGGACTTAAGGGCCCGGGAAACTAAGGTTGCGTCGGTATGGTTTCGTGGCGAACCAGAACCGAGTGGAGTTACTGCGGAGCAAACCGAAGTCGTCGAGGCAGACTTATTCTCTCTTGTTGCCGCCTTCCGAGGTCTTTTACAGGATCTTGATTCGCCTTCGCTATTCTCGATCAGCGCAGATGAGTATCCGGTGACTGAGCGCGTCGAGTTTCTACGTAGCGAGTTCCATGATGGAAGCCCGATTCCATTCAACAATCTTTTTGCTAAGGGGGATCCTCGCGGTAAGCTGATCGCAACCCTTCTGGCCCTACTCGAATTGATTAGATCCGGTGAAGCCCGTGCGTTTCAGGAGGTCATGGGCGGGAAGATTATGATTTTCCCTGTCGAGATCGTGGAGCAAATTCAGTGAACAGTGAGTTGGTCGAGGAACTGGCTAGCAGTATTGACGGCATAGATGTTGGCAAGGATGCTGCGGGCACAGCAAGCAATCTGCAAGCTGAGCAAGAAGTTGTTTTAAATGAGGTGGTGCCCGTTCTTGAAGCCCTGTTGTACGCTGCCGAGGAGTCAGTGGCAATCGAGGAAATTGTTGAGGTGATTGTCCGCAATGCGACTGAACACGGTCGGGGTTGGGCGAACGCTGTTTCCCCCGAACTTGTCACGCGCGCTTCGATTGCCTTATCCGATCGCTACTTGCAAACTGGGAGCGCGCTCCATGTAATGGAAGTCGGAGGGGGATTGCGCCTTGCTACACGGCCACCGTTCGATCCATGGATTCGAGCTTTACGGCAGGTGGAAAAACCGTCGCGCCTGTCCGTTGCGGCACTTGAAACCCTTGCCGTCGTGGCCTATCGGCAACCAGTTACGGCGGCTGAGATAGCTGGTGTCCGGGGTGTCGACCCGTCAACGTCCCTGCGAACCTTGCGAGGGCAGGGGATGATCAGGATCACCGGGCGTAAACGCGCTGTAGGGCGGCCATTTACGTACGGTACTACGCGGCAGTTTCTGGAAATCTTCGGACTTCGCGACCTCGATGAACTTCCCGACCCGGAAGAATTCGAAGAACTACTTGAAGCCTGAGCCGTTCGGTGGCAGAACAGAGGCTCCAAAAGATTATAGCGGCGGCGGGAATTGCCTCGCGCCGCAAGGCTGAGGCATTCATCATTGCTGGGCGTGTGGCTGTCAACGGCGAAGTTATTTCTACGCTTGGTGCGACGGCAGACCCGGCGGCGGACCTAATAACACTGGATGGAACTCCCTTGTTACAGGAGCCATTGCGCTATTTCATTGTCAATAAACCACGTGGGGTGCTCTGCGCTGTTATGGATGAACGGGACCGCTCTTTGGTAGTTGATTTGCTTCCTCCTGAGGTTCAGGTGCGGCTCTATCCTGCTGGTCGGCTAGATCTGGATAGTGAAGGCCTAGTTCTTCTTACCAATGATGGGGATCTCATGCAGAGAGCTACGCGACCGGGCGGTGGCGTATTTAAAATCTATGAAGTTGTGGTAGGTGGTAGGCCGGCAGAGGCGGATCTGGATGCATTGCGATCTGGGGGAGAACTGGATGGGAAGCTATTACTTTCATGCGACATTGAGGTACTTGAGCGCATCGAAGTGGACAAGGTTCGCCGACCGCGCGCTGCCCACCGCGGCTTTACTCGTCTCCAAGTTACACTTCAGCAAGGCAGGAAGAATCAGATCCGACGAATGTTTCAGGGTACTGGACACCGTGTCGAGCGTCTGGTTCGTCACTCAATTGGGTCGCTGGCGTTGAAGGGGTTGCCCGTTGGAGACGTTCGTGAAGTCTGTGGCGAGGAACTACGAGAGTTCAAGGCGGGGTTAGGTACCTAATGAGTGGCTTGAAGATCGCAATCGACGGGCCTAGCGGTTCAGGAAAGTCAACACTCGGGAAGGCGCTGGCACAACGACTATGTATTCCGTATGTTGACACCGGGGCCATGTATAGGGCGATTAGCTGGGCGGTTGACGAAGCTGGTCTCAATGACGATGTTGAGCAGATCGTGGCATACGTTCAGAATCTTCAGCTCAAAATCAGCCCGGATTCTGCAAGGTTTCAGGTATGGGTCAATGAGATAGACGTTACTGACTGGTTACGTCAACCTGATGTGGGGCGGATGGCGGCCAAGGTTGCGACCATTAAGGAGGTACGTGCCTGGATGGTGCCTCTGCAAAGGGCAGCGGCGATCGACGGGGGTGTGCTGGAAGGCCGAGACATCGGCACGGTGGTGCTTCCTGATGCTGACTTTAAGTTCTATATCACTTCTGATGAATCGACCCGGATGCTTCGCCGGGCAGAGCAATTGGGGCATAAAGAGGTGGTAGCGGAAGTGGTCAGCGACGTGCACGAAAGAGACCGTGTTGACAGCACGCGAAAACACTCACCGTTGCGCCCGGCTACGGACGCAGTGCACATTGACACCTCCTCCCAGACGGTCGCCGAGAGCCTTGGTTTGATGCTTGAGGAAATCAACCGACAATAGATAGAAGAAACCGGCACAGACTGACAGCACGCCCTTTATTTGCATGGGTTTGCGCGTTGACAGTGGCTGTATAGCGCCATAGCATTACGCTTTCCATTTGCGCCCGAAGTGCGGGCGTATTCTGAGGTTTCCCATGGAGGATGCAGAGGGCATGTCGGGGAAGACTGCGGTTGAGTCTGGTGACGCGGAACAGCAAGCTGTTCCCGAGGCCATTATTGCGTTCAGCGATGAAGAAACGCTCGACGATGCGACCCTCCTGCAACTTATTGACCAGAGCCTCCAGGAACTTGTTGAAGGGGAGGTTGTAAAAGGCCGCGTCCTTGAAGTTAGTAGGGATGAGGTCGTCGTAGATATAGGTTACAAATCTGAAGGCATCATGCGTT
>JAYYTT010000158.1:0-2369 GCA_036344375.1 Acidobacteriota bacterium
GTTGTTGTCGGAGATGATGTTGAGATTGGTGCTAACGCTTGTATAGACAGAGCTGCGTTAGGGACAACCCGAATCGCAGAAGGAACCAAGATCGACAACCTTGTACAGATCGGCCACAATTGCGATGTTGGGCCTAATAGCATTCTGTGTGGCCAGGTTGGAGTCTCTGGCTCGACACAAATTGGGGAAGGCGTTCTGATCGGCGGCCAGGCCGGCTTGAATGGTCACCTCACAGTTGGAGATGGTGCCATGATAGCTGGAGGTAGCGGGGTGACGAGTTCAGTTCCGGCGGGTGGCCAAGTAGGCGGGTACCCGCATCTCGAGGCATCTCGGTGGCGACGGGTTGTAGCTGCCTTGCGTACGCTTCCCGAATTGGGACGACGGGTGCATCGGCTCGAAGCGATGCAAACAGGCGAGAAAGAGAAAGAGGGATGAGCGCCGATATTCGTCGAATTCTGGAGATCCTCCCGCATCGCTACCCGTTTCTTTTCGTCGATCGTATCGAGGAAATGGAGCCACGACAACGTATTGTTGGGATCAAGAACGTGACGATCAACGAACCGTTCTTTCAAGGCCATTTCCCAGGCAACCCTGTCATGCCGGGGGTCTTAATCCTTGAGGCAATGGGGCAGGTTGCTGCCGTCCTTTTTTTGACTGAGGAAGAGATAACTGCTGGGCACTTTGTGTATTTTGCAGGTGCTGACAAAGTAAGGTTTCGTCGCCCAGTAGTTCCGGGGGATGAGCTTCGGTGTGAAGTTGAGGTGCTACGTGTTCGAAGAAAAAGTTGCCAGGTACACGCACGGGCAACGGTGGATGGGGAACTCGCTGCGGAGGCTACCTTGTTCTCCGTGTTAGTCGAAGTGCCAGAGGTAGGTGGCGAATGACATCTTTGTGCCATCCAACAGCTGTCATTGAAGACGGAGCAAGCTTGGGTGACGGTGTATTGATTGGGCCGTATGCAACCGTGGGCAAACATGTGACGCTCGGTAGTGGAACAAAAGTCGGTGCGCATGCGGTTGTTGAGGGGCATACGACGTTAGGGGAAGATTGCGAAATCTTTCCACACGCGTGCATTGGCACTATTCCGCAGGACCTTAAGTATCACGGTGAAGTTTCTTACCTTGTTGCCGGCGACCGGAACGTGTTTCGCGAATTCGTAACCGCAAACGTTGGAACAGAAGGTGGTGGTGGTGTCACCCAGGTGGGATCCGACAACCTGTTTATGGCCTATTGTCACCTGGCGCACGATTGCATCATTGGCAACCATGTTATTTTTGGAAATGCTGCCACGTTAGCGGGCCACGTAATCATTGAGGACTGGGTTAACGTTGGAGCGTTTTCCGGCGTTGAGCAATTTCGCCGGGTAGGTCAGCACGCTTTCGTTGCGGCCTACGCAGGAGCCACCATGGATGTTGTGCCTTACTGTACGGTACAGGGTAACCACTGCCAGGTATTTGGTCTGAATATTGTCGGCTTGAAACGACGAGATTTTTCAGTGGTGGCAATTGGGGAGCTCAAGCGTGCATTCCGCCTTCTTTTTCGTAGCAATCTGAACACCACGCAAGCCCTTGACATGATCAGCGGGGAAGATTTCGAATCTCCCGAGGTTGCGGTGCTGGTTGAGTTCGTACGGAACAGTGAGCACGGCATCGTCAAGTAAATCGCTGGCGCTGATCGCTGGCAGCACGCAGATGCCCCGCGTTGTAGCGGCGGAGGCGCAAGCTCAGGGCCTTAAGGTTATCGCCATTGCCATTGAAGGAGTAACAGAGCCGGCAATTGGGGACGTTGTTGACCAAGTGCACTGGCTCCAGTGGGGTGATGTTAGTGGGTTTCTCAGCTTGCTCGGAAAGTTCCGCTCTGGGGGCATTACGCAGGCGGCAATGGCCGGCAAGGTAGAGCAAAAACGTATATATGATGCTGACCTCCCGGAGGGCCTAAAGAGCGTGCTGGCCTCCGTGCCAATACGCCACACCGATGCCTTGATCAATGCGGTTGTCAAACTACTGTCAGGTGCGGGTATCGAGTTACTTAAGTCTACTGATTTTCTGCAAAATCATATTGTTAAGGAAGGAACTCTTACCCGACGTGCTCCAGATGATCGCGAGAAGGAAGATATCGCTCACGGTTGGACCGTTGCCAAGGAGCTTGGCGCTTTAGATATTGGCCAATCCGTTGTTGTCAAAGACAGGGCCGTGGTAGCTGTTGAAGCAATGGAAGGCACAGACGAGTGTTTGCTCCGAGCACGGGATTTAGCAGGAGACGGGTCTGTTCTTGTCAAGGTTGGAAAACCGGGTCAAGACCTTCGATTTGATGTGCCGGTTGTTGGTGCTTCTACAATTTCAGCTATGTTCGCTAACGGGATGTCGGCA
>JAYYTT010000159.1:0-8670 GCA_036344375.1 Acidobacteriota bacterium
TTGCTAATAGCAAACACTTCTTTCACGCTCTCGAGGACTTCGAGTTCCCGCGGATCAACCACCTCAACATTGCCGCCAACTGCGCCAATTACGGTGCGCTCCTCGCCACTTGATCGGTGCGCATCGAATCCGAGCTCCGTTAATCTCTCAATTACATGCTCAATGTGCTCCTCGGAAGCCTCACGAGACATCACAATAACCATGCCGTTGCCTCCGAGCCCGCGCACAAGAGCTCTTGTAATTTTTTCACTTATCTTCATCACTCTCGCAATTCATTTCCCGCGAGTACCGTGTTTCGTCTACGCCGCGCTGGAACAATAACCAAATCGCTTCCTAGTCGAACGGGCCTAGCCCATTTCGTCACTGGTCTGTACAACTTCTTTTGTCCGTCATGCTTGTAATTCAACGTCTTAATTGTCTCTCGATTCGTCCGATGTGGCGAACGGCATGCTCCTTTTAACTTAAAAAAACAGTTTCATCCCCACTGTGATCAATCTTCCTAAGCATTTCCTTAATCAAGGCCTATATGTCCACTTCTACCGAATCGCTTACGCTTCCCTCCGCTGGGCTGTCATCGTCGCCTGGCGTGCCGCCGCACACAATGGGGCAACAAGTGTAGACACGGCGTTGACCGCGTCGACAACGACGGCACCAGCGCCGCCCACTGACTCAATCGCATCAATTATGGCGCTGCCGACAACAACGCCATCAGCATGCGGTCCCAGTGTCATGACGTGCTCAGGCTTCTTGATGCCAAAGCCAACAACGAAAGGCTTCGTTGATAATTTGCGCATACGCTGCAGGAATTCAATGGTGCGACTTTCAATGGCGCTTCGTGCCCCAGTCACACCCGTCACGCTGACACAGTAAGAAAAATGGGTCGACGCGCCGTCGACTTTGCGAATACGGTCATCCGGCGCGTTGGGTGCCACTAGGAAGGTCAGTGAGAGACCGACGGCCCTACAGCTAACAAGGAACTCTCCCGCCTCATCGGGCGGCATGTCGGCGATGATCAAACCGTCAACCCCGACTTGTGTAGCGTCCTTGATAAAGGCATCAACACCGTAGGCGAACACTGGGTTGCAGTAACCCATGAGAATCAACGCAGCGTCTGTTCCCGAAGCGCGGATTTCCCGAACAGCTTCAAGCGTCTTACCGACCGTCATGCCATTGCGCAACGCAACTTCACTGGCATGTTGGATCGTTGGCCCGTCAGCAAGAGGATCGGAGAACGGCATCCCGATCTCAATCATGTCAGCGCCACTTGCAGCAAGTGCGGTCACGATTGGCACCGTAGAAGTGGCAGTCGGGTAACCAGAAGTGATGAACGGCACCACCAACGGTTGGGTAGCTTCGCGTCCGGCAGCGAACGCAGAAGAAATGCGGTCGGACGTTTTCACCTCAGATCCTCCTCTGGATGGGCATCGAGATGCTCTGTGACTACCTCGACATCCTTGTCTCCCCGGCCAGACAAACAGACAACAACGCGATCACTTTCACCAATGCTGTTGGTTTCTGCCATCTCGTAGAGCTTGGCGATTGCATGGGCACTCTCTAATGCAGGAATTATCCCTTCACAACGAGACAGCCGTTGTAACGCCAAAACCGCCTGACTATCGGTGACGGATGTGTAGGTCACCCGACCCGTTTCCTTTAGGTGGGAGTGCTGAGGACCAACGCCTGGATAGTCGAGCCCAGCCGAAATCGAATGTGGCAACTGAACCTGGCCGTCGTTGTCCTGCAACAAGTAGGATCGGGTGCCGTGAAGAATCCCTATAGCACCGCGAGACAGTGTCGCTGAATGACTTGCGGTGTCGATGCCATGTCCCGCGCCTTCAACTCCTACCATATTAATGTCGTCGTCGAGCCAGTCGGCAAACAAGCCAATAGCGTTGCTACCACCCCCTACGCAGGCAATTAGAAGGTTGGGCGGAGCTTCCCCAGCTTCCAAGAGCTGAGCACGCACCTCACGCCCGATAACAGACTGAAAATTGCGCACCATTGCCGGATATGGGTGTGGGCCAACCACCGAGCCAAGAATGTAGAAGGTTGAATCAACGTTGGTCACCCAATCGCGGATCGCCTCGTTGGTAGCATCCTTCAGCGTACGACTACCGGACGAAACTGGGACCACCCGAGCACCCAAAAGTTCCATGCGAAAAACGTTAAGCTTCTGACGACGCATGTCTTCCTCGCCCATATATACCGTGCAGTCGAGACCAAACATAGCAGCAACGGTGGCGCTAGCGACTCCATGCTGCCCGGCACCAGTCTCGGCGATCACACGCTGTTTAGCCATACGGCGGGCCAGTAACCCCTGGCCAATCGTGTTGTTGATTTTGTGCGCACCGGTATGCAGAAGGTCTTCTCGCTTCAACCAGATAGTGGCACCACCAGTTTCGTCCTCGAGTCCACGGGCTCTGTACAACGGGGTCGGTCGTCCGGCGTAGTCACACAGAAGTCGCTCGAGTTCGGCAGTGAACTCAGCATCGCATATGGCCTCTGCATGCGCTTCTTCAAGCTCACTTAGAGCCGGAATCAATGTCTCAGGGACGAAACGACCCCCAAACTGGCCGAATCGTCCGTTCTTATCGGGCAACTTGGCGTGTTGTGTTATTTCACTCATCGATAAGGCTCCAGGGCGCGGGCGAAGGCCTGCAATTTCGACCTGTCTTTCACTCCCGGTTCAGCCTCGACCCCAGATGAAACGTCGACTCCCCAAGGCTTAACCTGCTTAATCGCAAGACCAACATTTTCAGCTCGGAGGCCACCTGCCAACACTACGCGCCGGCGAGAAGCCAACAGCGCTGCTACATCCCAATCTGCGACGTGCCCGGTACCACCGTACTCACCTGGAACATCGGCATCGACAACCAACGTGCAATCGGGATAGGTCTCAGCCTGTAACAGTGCTGCTTCCGAGCCCGTACCCGGCGCAAAACGAAGCACTTTCCATGTCGGTTTGGACCAATCCGCGCACAACGCTGCTCTTTCATCGCCCACAAGCTGCACGAAATCCAAACCGGCTCCAGCGATCGTATCTCTGAGCGCCTCAGACGATGCCTCTACAAATACACCAACCTTCCACACATCATCAGGGATTTCACTAACAATCGACGCTGCGTCGTCGACCGTCACTGCGCGCGGGCTACCCGGCCAGAACACGAAACCAATAGCGTCGGCCCCCGACGTAACCGACAATACGGCATCGGCAATGTTGGTGATACCGCAGACCTTCCAGCAGACCCGGCTCATGGGGACAACTCCTCGATATCGGCGAGGTCTTCGATGTCGGCGAGCTCAATTAGACCAGTTTTTAGCCGCGGTGCAGGGTCGGTTATATTTCCGATATCGACAAGATCTCGTAGAACACTACCTGGATCCTCGGACGTAACGAGCGCAGTGCCCACCAGAACAGCATCAAAACCTGCCTCAGCCACCCGGGTCACGTCGCCAGTATCGGAAATGGCACTTTCGGCGACCGAAATGAGATCCATTGGAAGCTCCGGCGCCAATCGCAGAGCGTGTTCGACATCGACATCCATCGTGTCAAGGTTTCGGTTATTGATGCCCACGATACCGCTCCCTGCCTCTACGGCGGACACAAGCAGCTCAGGTCGGTGGAACTCGACTAAAGCATCAAGACCGACCGAATGTGCAGCTTCAACGAATTCTTTGAGGGCCGAACCATCGAGAAGTTCCGCAATCAACAGTACTGCGCTCGCTCCGGCCGTCGCAGCGCGAAACACCTGATAGAGCTCGACGACGAAGTCCTTGCGCAGCGTTGGCAGCTCGATGGACGTGCTCACCGCCATCAGTTGGTCGATTGAGCCCAAAAAGAAATGTTCTTCGGTCAATACACTAACCGCGGCAGCACCATTTTCTTGGTACTCGGTGGCGAGTTCGACCGGCTCGAAGTCTTCGCACAGTCTGCCCCGCAGTGGACTTGCGCCCTTGACCTCGGCTATCGCCGAAACACCCCTAACCCCGAGAGCTGACCGGAAACGCCCCCCAATGGCGTGGCGGCCGATTTCTTCCGCCTCGAAGCGTAATTCAGGCTCGCCAATCTGCGCACGTTGTCGCTGAGTGGTGGCACGCGCCCCCTCAACTAGATCTGAAAGGAGTAGGCTCATAATGATGTCCTACGGGTGGCATTTACGAGTGCATCGAGGCACTGCGCTGCAGCGCCACAGTCGATTGCCTTTCGAGCCTTTTTAAACCCTTCTCCCAGATCATTAGCAGCGCCAGCAACATATATCGCCGCCCCCGCGTTCAACGCTACAACATCAGCCTGCGGCCCAACTTCCCCTGCGAAGATTGAACGGATTGCGGCTGCGTTGTCCATGCTGTCACCGCCGGCTAAATCGTTGAGAGTGGCCGGCTCGATACCAAAATCGGCTGGTTGAACTTGGTAGACATCAACTGACGATCCGGTCCACTCAGCAATCTTAGTTGGACCAATGGTTGAGATTTCATCCAGACCACCAGCTCCATGAAACACCAGAGCTTGCTCAGCACCGAGCTCACCCAAAACACGTGCCATGGTCTCAACAAGCGCCTCATCGTACACGCCAACGACCTGGCGCCGAGCTCCTGCCGGGTTACTAAGCGGGCCCAATAGGTTAAACACGGTACGCAAGCCGAGCTCCTTGCGTGGCTCGGTAGCGTGTTTCATAGCTTTGTGGTGAAACGGAGCGAACAAAAACATAAAACCAACCGACTCAAGGATCTCTGCCTGGCGTTTCGGATCATCGAGAAGAGTCACACCGAGCGCCTCAAGAACGTCGGCACTGCCGCATTTACTTGAAACACCACGATTGCCATGCTTGGCAACCATCACACCAGCGCCGCCAGCTACCAAAGCTGCGGCAGTCGAGATGTTAATCGTGCTGGCCCCATCGCCACCCGTACCCGCAGTATCAACGAGCCCATCGATATTAGTTATCACCATGGTTGCCGCCTCACGCATGGCCTCAGCACTGCCCGTGATTTCCTCGACAGTCTCGCCTTTCATACGCAAAGCGACTAGGTAGCACGCAACCTGCGCCGGCGTCGGCTCGCCGCTCATGATCGCCTGCATGACACCTCGCGCCTCACCACGTGTAAGGTCGGCGCCATCAATAACCTTTCGTATTGCCTTCAGAAACATTGGCTTATGGTTCGAGTTCAGCGCACATCAAGAGGAAGTTCTCAAGTATGGTCGGCCCGGACGGCGTCGCGATTGACTCCGGGTGAAATTGCACACCGTGCAACGCCCACTCACGGTGGCGAACACCCATGATTAGCCCATCGACAGTCGCCGCTGTGATCTCAAGGCTTTCGGGGAGACTACTGCGTTCCACGATGAGGGAATGGTAGCGGGCGACTTCGAGCTGCTGGGGAAGACCTTTGAATAGGCCCTCTGCGCAATGCTCGACCTTGGCCGTCTTACCATGCACGATCTCTGGCGCTCGAGCAACAACTCCACCGAATGCGGCGGCGACGGCCTGATGACCTAGGCAGACCCCAAGGATCGGTACCTCGGAGCCCATTCCCTCGACAATCTTGCAACAAACACCAGCGTCCTCGGGGCGACCCGGGCCAGGGGACAAAACGATCCCTGCTGGAGCCTTAACTCGCACGCTATCGACATCGATCTCATCGTTACGACGCACCTGAATTTCGGCACCTAGTTCCCCAAGAGCCTGTGCGAGGTTGTAGGTAAATGAGTCGTAGTTATCGACGACGAGAATCATGACTTGGAGTGCTCCGCGCGGTTGGCCCAGGAGAGCGCCTGCAAAGCCGCGGCGGCCTTCTGATTGGTCTCGTCGTACTCACGGTGTGACACCGAGTCGATGACAATTCCGGCGCCCACCTGCACTTCGGCGCGGCCGTCCCGCATGACGATGGTACGGATCGTGATGCAGGAATCTAAGTTACCCGCGAAATCAGCGTACAGGATCGCCCCGGCGTAGACACCGCGAGATAACGGCTCGAGATCATCAATGATCTCCATAGCACGGATCTTAGGAGCACCACTGACAGTCCCAGCTGGGAAGGCAGCGAAAAGCGCCTCGATCGGCCCAAACTCAGGTCTCAGGGTCCCCTTGACACTTGAGACTAAGTGCATGACGTGAGAGTAGCGCTCGATTTTCATAAATTCAGGTACACCGACGGTGCCATATTCAGCCACGCGCCCGACATCGTTACGTCCCAAGTCAACCAGCATAAGATGCTCGGCCCGTTCCTTTTCGTCCGCGAGGAGTTGTTTCCCGAGGGCAATGTCAGTCTCACCGTCGTCGCCACGTGGTCGAGTGCCGGCGATAGGTCGATTTTCGACCACGCCATCACTTACCTTAATGAGCATCTCGGGCGAAGACCCCACCACATGCGCCTGTCCTGTATCGAGAATGAACATGTAGGGTGACGGATTGATAGCCCTGAGTGCCCGGTAGACACTCAACGGGTTGGCATCCGTCTCACAGGTAAGGCGCCGTGATAATACGACCTGGAAAGCGTCACCAGCCGAAATGAGGTCCTGCGCATTCTCCACTGCGGCACAGAACTCTTGCCTGCTAAGACTTTCTGTAATGTCACCAAGAGCATCTAGCCCCCGTTCATCGTCGGAGACTTCGTCGAGCGGTGCGGCGTGTCCAGGCACGGCATCGAGCACCTCTGACAAATACTCCAACCGGTCAATCGCCTTTTCATAGGCAGTTTCGACCTCCTCTATGGTCGCCTTTTCGCAAACGCGCGCGTTGGAAACCAACACAACCCGGTGACGGAGGTGGTCAAATGCCAGTACGTTGTCATAGTAAGCGAGGTTTACCCAAGGCATACTGCCGTCCGGTGGGTTACTCGTTGGGATATCTTCAACCCAACGAATGGCATCGTATCCAATGTAGCCGACTGCCCCTCCTGTAAACGGCGGTGCCCCCATTACCGGTTGGGCTTTGTAGCAACGCTGGAGCTCACCAAGCACCGCCACCGGATCACCTGGGATCTGCTCTCGATCACCGCTAGCATCAACCTTGACCAGGCCCGAAGCATCCCCCTCGACCTCAAGAAATGGATCTCCACCGAGAAAAGAATAGCGACCAATGTGCTCTCCACCCTCGGCGCTCTCGAGCAGAAATGGCCGCCGTAAGCGACCGGCAATACGAAGGTAGGCGCTCACCGGCGTCAGAAGATCGGCGAGACGTTCTGCACACACTGGGACAAAGTTTCCCCGTTTCGCCGCGGCGGCGAATTCGGGAAAATCCGGGAAAACACGCAGACACCTCGACCGTTCAATCAACGGTCTAGCCTCCGTTCGGTTGTTTCAGTGAGGGAACGACGAAAAACGGAAGCTGGCCCCTACCAGGACCAAAACCAATGCAGCCAGGCGCGGGGGGCCAGCGCAGACGGAGCTCGGTCACCGGTTCGGGAATACCGGATTAAGATTTTGCCACTCATAAAGGTCGCTCCGTTGCTGAGTTTGGATGGTAGCAACGGCGCTGCGCGGCGGTCAATCGTCGTGGGAGCTTAGTTCATTCGTCAATAGGTGCTCCGCAGCATTCCGCATTGCGCGCAACGGCTCGACGTCGGGATCACCCAGCAAAAGCCGGTACTGAGCAGCAGCCTGGCGGATGAACATCTCAAGCCCCTGTATGGTGGTGCAACCTCGCTCTATGGCTTGACGGAGCAAGGGTGTGTTGGGTGGCTGGTACACCATGTCCAAGACGACCTCCCTTCCGCTCAGCCATTTCGGAGGGAAGGGCGTTGACTCTGCCAGCGGCGTACCCCGCATACCAACGGCTGTAGCGTTAACAATGATGTCAAAAACATCGACTTCAAGTTGCTGCAACCCACCACCGGAACAAGAGCAGAGCTCTGCCGCCTCTTTGGCCCGTGCCTCCGTTCGATTGACAATCGTCACATCAGCGCCGGCAGCAACGAGGGCCGATGCTCCGGCCCGCCCGGCACCACCCGCACCAACTACAGCGATTCTTGCCCTTTCTACTGGTCGTACAGTCACCAGGGCATCAACCAGCGCACTACCGTCGGTGTTATATGCAACAAAACCATCATTTTCGAACACCACAGTGTTGGCTGCCCCAACGGTTGCCACGAGATCATCTTGACGAGTGCTGCGTAACGCGATCTCATCCTTAAACGGCATTGTCACACTTAAACCCTGAAAATCCATTTCGCTCGCCAAATCGAGTGCGGCATCAAGATCTCCACCGGCGATGGGAATGTAGGCGACATCCAGTCCCTGTTCTTGGATGACTGCGTTGAAAATCGCTGGTGACAACGAATGCGAGATCGGGTGACCAATAAGCCCGCATAACCTTGTGCCCTGCTGCCAACGGTTCATCTGGAACTCGTCAACGAGTTCTCGAAGAGACCACTGTCCAGCGGCCACTTCGTTACCCACAGACGTTGCTGCTTAAACGAGTGCCGCACCCTGCCCAGCTGCAAGCAATCGACTCGCCTTGCCAGCCTCGCCCATGCAAAAACAGGTAGCCGGTTGCCCCGACATGATCAGCTGTTCGCCTGCACTCAGTAAAGGAAGAGAATCAGACGGGACTTGGGCGGTAGCAACAAGCTTGGCCATCGACGGCGCTAGTTTGCCGATTCTTTCTACCTTTTGCGAAAGATCAGCAGGCCGAGCCGAATTCCAATGATGCGACGCAACTACCGGACATT
>JAYYTT010000160.1:0-5061 GCA_036344375.1 Acidobacteriota bacterium
CACCATCGTGCCGAAAACAATGCTGCCTGTTGAGAAGATGCGAGGACGCTGGGACATTATGGAATTCTCCTCAGGCTGCTTGTCAGTGAGCACGCCCGTGTTGAGTTTCAAACGGCTATCCTTGGAGACATGATCAAGTTTGAACAACAAAAGGGGACAAACGCAACCCCGGAGCCCCCGTTCATCGTCGCCGGCTGGCGTGGAAATCGCCATTTTCAGACGATTTGGCCGAATCGTATCAAACGTGAACCGACCTCCGCGCAGCTATCAAGCTGGTCCAAATCCGCCATTATCAAGTCTGAAGATGGTGATTCACTGCGCGTCCGCTGGTCGCAGCACCATGATGACCCAAGCAACCACGATAGTCGAACCAGTAGCGACAGCGGGCACCATAATGCGGCTCGCACCACAACGCAGCACAACCCAAGACCCGTGCTAATCGTGCTACATGGGCTCGCAGGCTCCGCCGATGCTGACAATGTCATAGCGACCGCAGCTAAGGGTTATGCGCTTGGGTTCGACATTGTTCGCGTCGATCTACGTAACGCCCAGGCCAACGACACCCCCAGCCTAGGAGTCGGCCATGCAGGACGGAGCGAAGATCTCAGAGCTACGATAAGGCACATCGAGGAACAAGTACCTGGAGCACCAATCACAGTGATCGCTTTCTCGATGGGCGGCAACATCACCTTGAAAGCTCTGGGAGAGTACGGTCAGATGCCT
Source organism: Acidobacteriota bacterium (assembly GCA_036344375.1). Taxonomy (GTDB): domain Bacteria; phylum Acidobacteriota; class UBA890; order UBA890; family UBA890; genus UBA890. The sequence continues at coordinate 724 of JAYYTT010000160.1, forward strand.
CCCAAGGATCTTCGTGCTGCAGCTACAATCTCGGTTCCGATCGACCTAGGTCGTGCTTGTACCGCGATCGACGAGCGTCGTGAAAATTGGATCTACCGCAGGTATTTCCTGAAACGGTTAAAAAATCGCTATCTCAATGCTCGACAACAACGACCGGATTTGTTCCATGCCATCGATGTCAAAAACATCCAAGGCATTAGGGATTGGGACAACGCTGTGGTTGCTCCCCTTGGCGGTTTCACTGATGCCGAGAATTACTACACGATCAACAGTTCGCTAAAAGTCCTTGGGAACATCCAGGTCCCAACGCTACTAGTACAAGCCCAAGATGATCCGTTCATCCCGTTTGAGTCGTTTCAAACTCCCGCCGTACTGGGTAACAACTTTGTTTATTTGTTGGCACCAAGACAGGGTGGACACGTCGGCTTCTACACTACGATGAAACTCGACGGCGAGCCCGATCGCTACTGGGCCGAGAATCGAGCTTTGGCCTTCTGTGCCAAGTCAGTCGATTTGTGTTGGAACAACGGTAGTGGGTCGCTTCCTGCCGTGGCACCTACTGTTAATTAATGTAGCAGGACGCCAACCAACACTGCGCCCTGCTGCGCAGCCCGTCCTGTTCAACATGGCAAAAAAGATCGTCGCATCGAGAATAGTGCAGCCAGCCCAAAGCAACGCGGCAGTTTTGTCAGGCTATTCTTCTTCCTGAGCCTCCGCCGCAATCTCGAGGAGATCGCTGTAGGAACGGTCGCCGCCATCACCTTCCGAAACCGGCAATCCACAGTCAACCCAACCGGGCTGAACAATGGTACCGGTAGGGTCATGCTTGCCGGAGAAGCCACCATCTACGTTAGCGATCCGCTCATAACCAGCCGATTGCATAAGCGTCGCAGCCTGAAATGACCTTTGCCCTGAGGCGCACCCAACATAGATCGAAGTATCTTGATCAATGGTGCCTAGAACAACGGCTAGGAACTGATGGTTAGGCTCCGGCTGCCCGGTGGCTGGATCGAAGTGGAAGACCGGAATGTTCAACGCCCCCTCGGGATGACCCTGCTCAAACTCGTGTTCTGCGCGAACATCTAAATACACGGCCTTGGTCTCCGACTCAAGCCGGGCAGCCACATCGACGGGCGTCATCTCACGGATATTCACTCTTCCTCCTCAAACAGTAGTTGCCAGCCGATCCCCTCGTGAACAACGTTGAAGAGACTAGGATGTAGTATCTCTGCCATGATCTCCAGGGCTTCAGCGACCCGCGGCCCCGGCCGATTAAAAAACTGGTTGCCATCAGCAAGGTAGACACGTCCCTCCCTCACTGCCTGTAGTTGCAACCATTCCGACTTCCCCGTTAAAGATTTAATCTCGCGTCGTGTGCGCGCAATATCGAAACCACACGGCAAGACAATGATCACGTCTGGATCAAGAGTGGCGAGATCCCCCCAGTCCAGCCATGGGGCGTGTTCTCCAGCCAATCCGACGACACTGATACCCCCGGCCTTATGAACGAGTTCCGGCATCCAGTTACCCGCGGCCATTAAAGGTTCGATCCACTCGATACAAGCAACCGTCGGTCTTTCTCCTGCGGTCGCGGCGCACTGTTCGATGTCAGCCATCCTCCGACGTAAACTCACTGTGATATCAGCGCCACGCTCCCGAACACCAAGAGCGTCAGCGACCCGCTCAATGTCAGCGAAGATGTCATTAAGGGCGTTAGGTTTAAGCGAGACGATCGTGGGATCGGAATCGAGGGTGGCAGAAACAGCAGCCTGGACGTCGGCGAGACTAACGGCACAGACGTCACACTGTGTTTGGGTGATGATTACGTCTGGTGCCAGCTGTGCCAGCAAGGCTGCATCGACCCGATACACCGACAACCCCTCCTGTAGGATCGCTTTGATGCGTTCGTCGATTTGGTAACTAGTACCGTCCAAGAATTTAGGTTCGGTGCATATCGGCAGGGAACTTACCGTGGTCGGATAGTCACACTCGTGGGACCGACCAACAAGCTGGTTTTCCAAGCCCAGCGCGCACACTATCTCAGTGCTGGACGCGATCAACGACACAATTCTGGTTTCTACATCCATCGAACACCAGCTTCAAAAAGTCTGGTCGAGAAAAACTTTATTCCTTGCATCGCTCCCACATATCTCGTCCGCGTTCTTTAAGCCGCTTCACCCAATCGGCGACGCCAGGGGACACCAGTGACATCAGAGACAATCCGAGTGCGATAAGCAAGAATCCTTGTAGGAAGGGCAAAAATAGGCCAATAATTCCCAGTAGGATCAGCATCAAACTGAGAACAAACGCCCCAATACGAAACGAGAGCGAGAGCATAGATTCCGAGGATATCAGGCTGATGGTTGTATGCGACCAACGGCAAAGCTACCGTTAACTTTGGTCACCGATAATGCGGAGCGCAACCCATGTCTGACACATCCACTCCAAACGAACCGCTTGAGATGAAGTGCCCGTGTTGCTCAACGAAACTTGTTATTGATCGAATCAATGGCGACATTCTTCACGAGGAACGCCCAAAGAAAGCTGCGGTCAGCTGGGACCAAGCATTGAGTGCCGGCGAGGCAAAACAAGTGGCAGCCGAAGCCATGTTTAAAGAGGGCATGGACCGCGAAAATCGAGCTGACGATATCTTGGAAAAAAAATTCAAGGAAGCGCTCAAGCGGGCTGACAAGGACGACAATCCACCGCCTCGAATCTTCGACCTTGATTGATGGTGACTCTCCTACTCCGTCACAGGAGAGTCTTGTGCACGGCATTGCTATGCCTACTCGCTCTGCCAACGCTGGTAACGGCCCAGAACGGGGAACCAGCTCCAAGTCTAAGCAGCGAAATTGCCACAATCATCACGCATCCGACGCTAGAAGAGGCGACGCTCGGCATCTTCGCTGTCGATCTAGACAGCGGCGAGGTGTTAATAGACTACATCGCAGACGAGCTGCTGATCCCGGCATCGGTAAACAAGCTATTCACTGTTGCTGCTGCCCTCTGGCGCTTGGGGCCAACGTTCGTTTGGCAAACGCCCTTGGCCTACACGGGCAATCGGCTTGGCACAGACGATGAAACCATCGCCGGAAATCTTTGGGCGCTTGGTCGTGGCGCCCCCGATATTGTCGAGGAGCAATTGTGGGTCGCTGCCCGGGCCATCCACGCCCGCGGCGTTACACTAATCAATGGCGACTTGGTGGTTGACGACCGCTACTTCGACAACGAACGGTTCGGGCAAAGTTGGCCTGGCGGTGTACAAGTCCAGGAGGCCTACCACGCTCCAATTGGTGCTTTAATGGCGAACTATTCCGCCTACCGCAAGGGCGATGAATGGGTTGCAGTTGAAGACCCAGCACTCTATTTCGGAGAACGCCTGTACGCGCTGCTCAATCTAGCAGGAGTCAAGATCAGTGGTGAGGTGCGCAGGCCTACGATCGATGAACTTGCTACCCTGATGCTCTCCGAGGGTACCCATCCGGACAACTCACGCAGCGGCCTGCCCAGCCCTCTCCAGCTTCTGTACACGATTCACTCCGAGCCCCTCGGTCGTTTAGCCCTGGACATCAACAAGTACAGCAACAACGTAATGGCGGAGGCAATTCTCAAAACCCTTGGTGCTACTGACTACGGCCACCCTGGGACCGCGTCAAAGGGCCTGGCCGTAGTCGCTAAGTTTCGCAACGAAGCGCTCGGCACATCGCTGACCGACTATGTACAAGCTGATGGTTCCGGGCTCTCCAACCTAAATCGCGTCTCGCCACGCCAGGTCGTCCGGCTTCTCCAGCACGCCCACTCCGACTTTCACTTTGGCCCCGAATTCGTAGCTTCAATGAAGATTAGCGGCATGGATGGTTTCAACCCACGACCGTTTCGAGACCCGCCGTTGGTAGGCGAACTGCGCCTAAAGTCAGGGCATATCCGCGGTGTCAACACGTTGTCCGGATATGCCCATACCGAATCTGGAAGGACGGTGGCCTTCTGCGTAATGATTAATGGCCATAAGTCTCAGCAATGGGAAATCGACCTGAGAGTAGCGGAACTCTCAAAGATCATCCGTTCGAGTTATTGAAAGCACGCTTATTTTTACACGGACCCCGTTGGGCGAGCGGTGCATATTCCTTCAGTTAGCTGACTCGCATGGGGGTAGAGATTTGGCTTCCCAAGCCCTACAAACACACCGCAATGCAAACCAGACGGCCAAGGTTCCTAGAATTCCATGAGGTGGAGTCCAATTGCCTCATCCATGGTCCGCTCGATGCGAGCCTCGTAGGTCCGAACGATAACTTCTATCGTCGCCGAGACGTGGGCTTCAAAGCAATGTCCACCGGTAGC
>JAYYTT010000161.1:0-2523 GCA_036344375.1 Acidobacteriota bacterium
CTCGATATCGCAGAGTGCATTCCAATTGCCGCATTGTTCTGCTATTAGCAAAGGGTCTCCTTCTACTAGGTGGAACCCATACTTCGAGCCTGGAGCATGCCACCGACCAATGGTTGTGAGTCCGTCAGGATCTGGGGCTCCAGTGCTCAAAAACTCTTCCACACCAGCCACATAAGAAGCACCGTCAGTGAACCTCCAACACAGCATTACTTTCATTTCTCTTCCTCCTGCATGTTCTGAATACTGTCAACTGTGAAGCAAAGCCTACAGGCAGTCCCGAAAACGGTCGAGTAGGGGTATCAAGAATATTTCGATCAATAGATCCTTCAGTTGGACAGAAAGCTAATTAGCAAAATTCCTTTGCCAGAACAAAATAATCCCCAAAATGAGAAGCCACGGCCAAAGCCCCTTAAACAGCTGAAACAAAACAACCACCAAAAAATTCCTAAGAACCTTTAGCATCGGGGTTAGCCAGGGGTACTCATCGATTACCTGAAGCCATGCGCATGGCTTCGGGCAAGGTGCGCAGTCGTACCATGCTGATGATTCCAAATAGCGGACCGATCGCCAGGGTCGCGAAGGCCCACTCCCAGCCGATCCGCTCGACGAGCGGTGGAATCATCCAAATTGAAACCATCGTTAGAAGAAAGCCGAGGCTAGTTTGAACGGTGAGTGCAGTGCCGATGTGTTCGGGGTCGGTGAGTTCGCTTATCGCTGCGCTGAACTGGGCACTATCGGCGACAATAACTAGACCCCAGGTTAGACAAAGCAGGGTGAGCAGGAAGGGCGAATCGAATAAAAACCCGGCAAAAAGACAGCAGATTCCGGAGACAAGTAAGCTGCCGATTGATACCGTCGTTCGCCCCCACCGGTCTGCCCATATGCCGGCGATAACACTTCCGACACCTCCTGCCGCGATAATTGCGAAACCGATCAATCGGGCTGAGGTTTCGCTCCAACCGGCCTGTTGATAGCTAGTCAGTAGAAACAGAGGAATCCAGGCCCACATCGCGTACAGCTCCCACATGTGACCCAGATAACCAAAGTTGGCAAGCCGCACCGGTTTGTCTCCCAGTGCCCGGGTTGCGTAATGCCAGCTAAACTGACTTGTCGCGGGCAATACCGACCCTGGTCGTACGAACGCAGCGGCGATAGCTGCGCCGCTCACTGCAAATGCTGAGGAGACGATTAGCACACTGCGCCAGGGAGGCATCCCCGTTTCCCCACCCAGAAAGGGCAGCGCGTTGATTAAGTGAGGAGAAGCCGAACCGATTGTCAGGGCGCCCACCAAAAGGCCAATACCTAGACCACGGTCTTCTTTGCACCAGGTTGCCACCAGCTTCATTCCGGGTGGGTAAACGCCTGCTAAGCAGACTCCTGTCAGCACTCGCAGCACCATTACGACATCGGCTGAGTCCGCGAACACTGCGATTGAAGCGTTGAACATAGCTCCGGCGAGTGCGCTAGCGGCGAGCAGGAACTGGGGCTGGACACGGTCAGCCAGATTGATTGCGGCGCTGACCAGTGCGCCAATGACGAAACCTGCTTGCACGGTCATTGTCAGCCAAGATTGCTGACTCCCGGTAAGATCCCACTCGGTTGTCAACTGAGGTACAACCGCTGGGGCGGAGAACCAAAGCCCCTTGGCGAGCAGCACGGAGATCATTAAGAGCCAAAGATTACGCCACTTATCGCTCATTGGTGGAGCTTACCTGATCCACCATACGAGGATGGCACCACTGGTCCGGTTGGCGAAAGAGTGAAGTCTTGTCAAACTAGGGGCCCCCAATTTCAATTCATTCAGTGGTACTTCACCAGGAGGCTGGCCCACATGGTTTATCACCGATTTCGAACTCCAAATCGGATTGCACGATTTCTGACTCTCGCGTTTGCAGTAGCTCTCGTGATTCCGCCGATGATTTTGAGTCGCTCGGCCACGGCTACAAGCCTTGCCGCCGAAGGCTGGATGGCCGAAAGCGCCGCCGCTACAGGCTGGGAAGCTGAGTTCCGAGCTGCCATTCGGGGACAGCGAAGTGGCCAGCAGGAAGGCACGCCGCTGACAATTGAAGCTCGTACCATGGGCATGGAGAAGATGGACGGGTTTATGCCGATGTACTGGGATGCAGAGACCGGTCAGTTGTTCATGGAGATCAACCGCTGGAATGAGGAGCTTCTCAATCTCACTGGTCTGGCCGCCGGTCTTGGGTCAAATGATATAGGCCTTGATCGTGGTGCATCGCAAGGCAACCGAATTATCTACTTTGACAGAGTTGGGCCGAAAATCTTCATGGTGCAGCCCAATTACAGTTTCCGCTCAAGTTCCGACAACGTCGAAGAAGTCCGTGCAGTCACCGACGCATTTGCGCCAGCGATTCACTGGGGTTGGACTCCTGCGGCACAAACTGGAGACCGGGTGCTCGTCGATATGACTCCTTACCTGTTGGCTGATCACACTGGTATTGCCAGCCGGCTCGGTGGCTATCGCGTCGAGTCTAGTCGCAGCGCGGTCTATCGGGCGATGAC
>JAYYTT010000162.1:0-5784 GCA_036344375.1 Acidobacteriota bacterium
CGAACAACGTCGCGGTGGTCGAATTTGACAAAGCCAATGCCACGGATCTTCTTCAACAACCGGTTCGCCTCGATTAACCCGGAAGGACGGCCTGCGGGCAAATCGATCTGGGTCACATCGCCGGTGATCACAGCACGGGATTCCATGCCGATACGGGTTAAAAACATCTTCATTTGTTCAGTGGTTGTGTTTTGGGCTTCGTCAAGAATGACGAACGAGTCGGTCAACGTACGACCACGCATAAAGGCCAGGGGAGCAATCTCTATGTGCCCACCTTCAATCAGGCGGTTAGCACGCCCGACGTCTATTAAGTCGTAGAGCGCGTCATGTAACGGGCGCAAATAGGGGTTGACCTTTTCGTACATATCGCCTGGGAGAAAACCGAGCTTCTCCCCAGCTTCGATAGCTGGCCGAGCCAGGACAACACGCCGCACGTTGCGACGGTTGAGAGCTTCCATTGCCATAGCCATAGCTAAATAGGTTTTACCGGTTCCGGCCGGCCCAATGCCAAAAACGATGTCGTGGCTGCGAATAGCCTCTATGTAAAGTTTCTGGTTAGTTCCCTGTGGGCGCACCAGCCGATCCCGTGCGGTTTGGATGCCACCATCGCCAAAAAAACGCTCTAGCGAAACCTGGGGAGCATCTTTGGCAATCCTCAGCGCCGTCTGGACATCCTTGTCTTTCAGTTCATAGCCCTTGGCGATGAGGCCACCTAGTTCCGTTAAAACCTTGGCCGCAATGTCGACACGTTCGTCATCACCTTCAAGAAATACCTCGCGGTCACGTGCTGACACAGAGATATCTAAATGTGATTCAAGGTGTCGAAGGTTTTCATCATGTACGCCAAAGAGGTCCTGAAGCTCCCCTTCAGCAAGGTCGATTTTTCTCATATATACAAACAACCGCGCTGCCTCCTTGAGAAGTACACGCGGTCTCCATGATTACTAAGGCCGTCGGCCCATCCAAGTAAATGCTAACGGGACAGGTCAGAGGATGTCCAGTAGCCACCATCTAGGAGCTTGTCCCGCCCAAGGCCATAGCCGGCCTTTACTCTACTAACACATAAACTGAGACAAATCGTCTGAGATTCGACCAGATTGCCTTAGAAGGAGAAGGGTCGAGACTTGAAATTCTAGCAGACAGCGAGCACCAGACTAATGCAGGTCGCAAGAGAAGCTGAGTTCAATTGATTATCGTGTCTACCCTCTACCACGGTGGAACTTCGTCCGTCCGCTTCAGCCCAGGATAGTAGTGTGCCCCGGGTGCCTGTACAGAGATAAAGCCCTTTAATCTCCCGAACCATCCGGCAAGTCCAATGCGATGTGCAGGGCATCAAGCTGTTCTTCGTCCACTGCCGCGGGAGCCGCGGTCATTAAATCCGTCGCGGACGCTGTCTTCGGAAACGCGGTGACACTACGCAAGCTTTTCTCGCCCGAAAGCAGCATAACTATGCGGTCATATCCCATCGCGATGCCACCGTGCGGTGGTGCACCATACTTGAAAGCATCTAACAGGAAACCAAACTGCGACTGCGCTTCCTCCGGAGCCATACCCAACGCCGTGAAGACCCGACGTTGGATGTCATCCTTACTGTTGCGGATACTGCCACCACCTAGCTCCATGCCATTGAGCACGAGGTCGTATGAAAGCGAACGAACAGCACCAGGGTCCGATTCCAACATTTCAAGATCGTCAATGTGAGGTGAGGTAAACGGATGATGTCGTGCCACCATGCGACCCTCTTCTTCGGACTTTTCGAGCAACGGAAACTCAAGTATCCAACAGAAGTTGAAGCTGCCATCATCCGGGATCCAACTTTCCCACCCTGCGAGTTTCTTGCGTATAGCACCCAGCGCGAGGCATGCGATCTCCCAGTCATCACCAACCATCAACAAAGCATCCCCTTGCCCCGTATCTGTCACTTCGCATAACACGCTGAGAATCTCATCCCCAAGAAATTTGGCGACCGGTGACTTGAAGCCATCTTCGTTATGTTGGACCCATACCAAACCCTGGGCCCGCTGTGACTTAGCAAGTTCAACTAGCTTGTCGAGTCGACCGCGACCAGCTGTACCACCACCAGGCCAGCAGAGTGCTTTAACCGCGCCGCCACTTTCGGCAACCGAGCTGAAGGCCCGAAATTCACAACCTCGAACAATGTCGGTAACGTCCTGCAACTCATGTCCGTACCGTGTATCAGGGGCATCAGAGCCAAAGCGATCGAGGGCTGCACGAAAAGTCATACGGGGGAATTCGGGGTCAGCTGGCAAACCCGCAACCTCGAGAAGACACCGCATCATTCCTTCTGTAACCCGCAGAACATCGTCAGGTTCGACAAAGCTCATCTCGATATCAATCTGCGTAAACTCCGGTTGCCGGTTGGCACGCAGGTCCTCGTCGCGGAAACAGCGCGCCATCTGAAAGTAACGATCAAACCCGGATATCATGAGCAACTGCTTGAACAACTGTGGACTCTGGGGCAACGCGTAAAACGATCCGGGATTAACTCGACTCGGAACTAGGTAGTCGCGTGCCCCTTCCGGCGTAGCGCGGGTCAGGATCGGCGTTTCAATCTCGTAGAAGCCTTGCTCATCAAGATAGTTGCGTACCGCAATCGACATCTTGTGACGTAGTCTGAGGACGCGCTGCAGTGGGGAACGCCGCAGGTCAAGATAACGGTACTTCAGCCGAAGATCCTCAAGAGCTCCAGAGTCTTCCTCAATAAGGAACGGCGGAGTCTCAGCTATCGCGACAGTATCCGCACGGGTGACCCGCACCTCTACCACCCCAGTCGGCAGCGCCTCATTGATGGTTTCGGGGGGGCGCTCCGCAACTTCACCCTCGATCAGGACTACCCACTCAGCTCGCCATTCCTCAGCAATCACATGCGCTTCCGCGGCCTCTTCGGGGTTAAAAACAAGCTGTACAGAACCGCTTCGATCTCGGAGGTCGACGAAGATCAAACCACCAAGATCGCGCCGGTGCCATACCCATCCCTGCAAACAAACCTTTTCGCCGGCGTGTTCGGCGCGGAGTTCCCCACAGGTATGTGTTCGATCCATTTTGGTTCCTAGTTACCCAGATTGCCCATGTGAAGAATTCGCTGCAAATCCTCGACAAGTTTCTCAAGCGATACTTCTCGTTGCTCACCACTTTCCATCATCTTCAAGGTGCAGAAACCCTTCGACAACTCGTCCGGACCAAAAATCACAGTGACCGGCGCATTGGAGCGATTCGCAGCCTTCATCTGAGCCTTCATGCTCCGACCCTGAAAATCAGCCGTGCAGCAAAGACCGTAACTACGCAAATCTCGCATTGCTTTCATAGCCTGCGGTATCAGATCGGGGCTAACAGTAACAACGTAGCAATCTATAGGACCTGCCCCTGCACCCTCGGGAAGCGCCAGCACGATGCGTTCCAACCCCGCTGCAAAGCCAACGCCGGGAATGTCGTCGCCACCCATCTGACCAACTAAACCATCATAACGACCACCACCGAGCAAAGAATCCTGCGCCCCCAGCACTGACGAAGTCACCTCGAATACAGTCCTTCGGTAGTAATCGAGTCCGCGAACTAAACGTGGCTCAACGGTGTAATCGATACCCCAATCGCTCAAGTAGGCGCAGACTTCATCGAAGTGAGCCCTGTTCTCTGGGCTTAGATGATCAAGGATGGTCGGAAACTTCTCGATCAATAATTGGTCCTGAGGATCCTTGCTGTCAAAGACCCGTAGAGGATTCGCCTCGTGGCGGCGGCGAGAATCTTCCGACATCTCCCCCAATAAACTTTTTTGAGCTTCGATAAGCTTTTCCATGTAGGCGGGACGGTCGTCATGGTCGCCAACGCTGTTGACAAAAAGTTGCAACGATCTAATCCCGAGATCACCAAGCCACGTCATCGCCATATCAATGACCTCAGCATCTAGGGCAGCTGATTCAGAACCGAACACTTCAACGCCAATTTGATGAAACTGCCGATAACGTCCTCTTTGAGGACGTTCGTATCGGAACATCGGCCCTATGTAGTAAAAACGCGCTAAGTCTTTGCCATGCCCAAGGTTGTGCTCAACGTAGGCACGGATGACAGGTGGAGTGCCTTCTGGCCGTAGCGTTAACTCATGACCACCCAAATCCACAAAGCGATACATCTCTTTTTGGGCCGACTGTAATGTTTCGATCGTGCCCTTTTCGAATACCGCACTGTCTTCAAAGACTGGCGTCCGCATCTCACGGAAACCGTAGCGCCGGAACGTATCGTGAGCCGAACGCTCGACATCTTGCCAACGTTCAACCTCTGGCGAGATAACATCGCGCGTTCCACGCGGCGCCTTCAGCGGTTGATTCTTGCCGCCACCGGACTGTTGCTCTGATTCACTCATGCGTCATCCCACGTAACTTCGTGCGGGATCATCTGCCCCGCCCCTTCCTGTAAATATTTTTCCTTAATATCGACATAGTGCCGAGCGTGGCCAAGTATCCAAACGACATCTTCGTCACTCACCCGGCGCAAGAAGCGAGCCGGGCTCCCAACAAAGATCGTCCTTGGAGGAATGACCATACCCGGTGGTACCAACGCGTTCGCTCCGATGATGCACTCCTCTCCAATAACAGCGCCATCGAGAATCGTTGCACTCATACCGACTAGCGACCGCCCACCGATATGGCAACCATGCAGTACTGCCCCATGCCCAACGGTCACCTGTGATTCCAAGACGGTCGGTTCCCTGCCCGGGGCACAATGAAGAATTGTACCCTCCTGGATGTTCGTCGCACTGCCAATACGGATTGGGCCAACATCGCCGCGCAATACACACCTATACCAAACGCTGGCATCTCGACCAATCTCGACGTCACCAATCACCACCACGTCTTCCGCAAGGAACACTGTCGGGGCGATACGTGGAGTGGAGTCCCCAAATGACCGGATCATAATGACTTCAACCTAATCACCTCGCCAACTGAAATTTCATGGGTGCCATCATCAGTCCCAACTATCAAATGCCCAGCGTCCGTCAAACCGTTTGCAACACCTTCGACAAGGCCAGTTTCCGTCTGCACACTAACGCTGCCGGCGACACTTTCGGGCGACAACTCCAGCCAGCGCTCCCGAATCGGGTCCATACCGTATTCACGCCAGGCCCCCTCCCAATTGTCAAACGTGTCAAGCAGAGTCGCCAGGACGTCAAGTCGAGACACCGGATGCCCGAGCTGTAGCTTCACACTTGTAGCACGTTCACGGAGCGCAGCCGGAAAGTTGGCTGCCTCGTGGTTGACGTTGACGCCAATACCACAGACCAGGAAATCAAAACCCCTTCCAGTAGTTTCGGCCTCCACCAAAACACCTGCAACCTTCCTGTCTAAAACAAAGCAGTCGTTAGGCCAGCGTAAAACGGTTTTGTTAGGTAAGAACTCATTGAGGGTTTCTGCCGTGGCAATTCCAGCTACCAGTTGCACGGCACTGCCCGTTTCGGCTGCCGGGAATTCCGGACGTAGTAATAGAGAAACATAGAGCCCAGCTCCGGCCGGCGACACCCAACGTCGGTGCCGACGCCCCCGCCCTTCTGTTTGCTCCTCGGCCACGACAACCGTCCCATCCGGTTCCCCCACACGACCGAGATCCCGGGCTACATGGTTAGTAGAACTAACTGTGCTGAAGTAGTGAACGTCTGAACTGAAACGAGATTCAGGCAAAGCGGTAGCGACGTTGGCTAGGGACGGCATCTCATCCATCCATTAAAGCGAATTGTTGACTCAATCGTTCCGCTTCCGCCGCGAGTTCATCTCT
>JAYYTT010000163.1:0-9679 GCA_036344375.1 Acidobacteriota bacterium
GCTTGTATACCAGCGTGCACTTCCAGACAGGCGACAGGGTCACGTTCAATATCAGCAAGGACCTCGAGCGACTTGACCGGGTTTTCTTCATCTCAGTCAAAGAGAACATCTTTGCACTGCCGGGGGACTATAGGACCCAAGGCTACTCAGTTAACTTCGACAGCGTTGACTCGCGAAGAGTGAGCGGAAGGATGAACGTTAGCTGGAATGAATATTGGGGAGGTACGCGCTATTCGTTGAGGCCAGGTGGCACCTTTCGTTTCAACGAGAACCTCAGCCTGTCACCGAGCTATAGTTACAACCACATCGAGCTGCCGTCTGGCATCTACGATACCCACACGGTCACGACACGTGTTACCTACAACTTCAACGATCGTTGGCTTACCAATTCGCTGGTTCAGTACAACAGCGTCTCGGGCCGGGCCTCTGTATATGCCCGCTTGCGCTACGTGATCAACGAGATCGACAGCTTCTATATCGTCTACAAGAGCACTCGGACCTGGGACGACGCCTGGGATGGCATCGCCGACCATCAGCTGATCGCTAAGATGACCTACTCGATCGACTTCTAGCCTTTACGCTGAACCTCCTTCTTGCCGACTTACTCCTCCTCTGGGTCAACTAGGCGAATTGCCCAGAGCCCGGAGTTATTGTCGGCAACCCAGACTAGGCCTTTGAACGGCATCGTGCCCCAGGTGCGGGCGGCATTAGCTTTAAATCCTTCTGGGTCGTCGGGCACAAAGTACGCAATTTCGCGTCCCTGGGTGTAGAGGTTGCCAAGTAGTTCACCCGAGATGTCGACAACCCGGAGCCCCTGGTTGTAGTAGCCAATGTATAGGATGTCATCTTCGATCCAGAAATTGTGTGTACCACCCTCGGGGACCTGATAGCGTGCTATTTCCTTTGGGTTCTCGTAGTTGTCGTCGAACTCGATGACATGGATCCAGCCAGCAGCGTTGACTGCCGGGCCAGAAAATCGATCAATACCCTGCGGGTTGCGATCGGCAGGGAAGTGCTCGTCCCCGGCGAACACATAGAACTTGCCATCCGCATTCCAGTATGGAAAGCCAGCGTGATTCCAGCCGCTAGGATAAGTGTACTGGCCTATTTGGACCGGATTTTGCGGCGATCCGCCCTTGCCAGCGCCGCCAACGTCGACAACTACGATGCCATCTGTCCAGTTCGACGACACCGCTACCCCGTTCTCCACCCAAACATCGTGGATGCTGTGTCCTGGTGTCTCAAGCTCAAAGCGACCGACACGATGCGGGTTTGTTGGATCCTCGATATTGATCACGTCATAGCGTTGCCCCGAAGATAGCGCATAAACGTGTTCATCGTAGATATAGACGTTGTGCACACCCCCGGTCATTTCGTCGTCGTAGCGAGCTAGGATTGGCACGCCTTTGTTCTCAATGTCCGAGCAATCGAGGATGACAAAGCCGTTGCGTCGGTTGCTGGCACCTTCCCGGCTAATAATGCAGATTGAACCGTCTTCGGAGACCTTTACGTCGTTAACGGTTCGTGCGTCGATGCGGACCGTTGCTGCCATGTAGATATTAGTCGGGTCGGTGACATCCCAGAAGTAGGCGTGGCCTTCCGCGCCCCAGGTTCCCGTAACCGCATAGTCGCGACCGTTTGGCGATTCCCACACCCAAAGATCCGACGTCTTCCGATCGGCCACGCGGCCCTGTCCTACAATTTCCACAAGCTTCTTGACGTTGCGTGGTTCAACCCAAATAGTTTGTATCGCCACTTGGTTACCAGCCGAAGCGATGATTGTGTACTCGCCCGGAAGATCAGCAACAAAACGACCTTCCTCAGTGATCATGCCTGACGAGGCCGAACCGTTGGAATGGTCAACTGTCCGCGCGCGGAAGCTGTATTCGATCGGCATCTCGGCTAGTTCGCTACCCTGTCCATCAAGAGCCGTCGCCCTGAACTGGAGCACGTCTCCCGTGCGAACTTCTGTGTTGTTGACGGCAAGTTGCACAGACTCAACTGGATTGTTCATGACGCGGACGTCGATTGTCTCTGTAACACCCTCAGCGGAAGCGCTAATTCTTGCGTCGCCCTCATCGACCATACGTAGCAAGCCGAATTCCGTCACTTCAACAATTGACGAGTCACTGCTCGACAGCTCCGCGTTGATGTCAGTGCGCGTGCCACCGTTGACATCCTGGATGACGATTTCGGGACGCACTAGCGTAGAGTGGTAATAGTTTGCTGGCATGCCGATGAAGTTGATTGAATCAACGGCTGGGAAGGCAATGCTGACTGGAATTCGCACCTCCGCTGCGGCCGAAGCACCACGACCGAGGGGTATGGATGCTCCTTCAGCACTTACGGACGGAACCCGTGCGGTGAGCAGGTAATCACCGGGTCGCAGCGCTTCCACCTCTCCGGTGGAAGCATTCACCGATACTGCGCGGCGTGTCTGCGAAAAAAACAGTACCGGTCGATCCACTATATTGCCGTCACCATCCCGCACCGTCGCTGTTAGCGTAGTCTTTTCTCCGAGGGCGAGCGCGAGTTCGGCCGGTTCGATAGTGAGCTGTATTGTTGCCTGTTCTTGTTGTTGCGCGACAACAGGAGCGCTCGCCGTCAACAGAACTAATACCAGCAATAGAATACGATCCTTCATCATTAGGAATAACTCCTTGGAGACGTTCAAATGCAGCGAATTGAAAGGAAAAATATTCCATTTACCTTGCCACCCGTGCAAACGGGGAACAACCGGTTCCGGACGATAGCCGGACATACCCATTTGATATTCGGTGGGCCCCGCTGCGTTGTGGGCTGCTCCCACCAGGGATAGAGTTCTTTTATGTCTTTATTGGACCAGATTGAAAAATTCGTGGCGTTGAAACTTCCCGCACCAAAAATTTCGTTCTTCGTTGTTTTGTTGCTTACCTTAGGGGCCGCGGGGTTCACCACACAGTCTAACGAGTTTGTAGCGCCGTATACGGCCGACAACTGGTCGCGTTTTCGGGGACCAAATGGGAACGGTGTTGCCGATACATCGAATCTGCCCAGCGAGGTTGGTCCGGACACCAACGTGGTCTGGGCGACACAACTCCCTCCGGGGCATTCATCGCCGATCCTTTCGGAAGGCAAGATTTTCCTGACGGGGGTTGTGGAAGATGACTTACAGACCATCGCGCTAGATCGTGGCTCCGGTGAGATCATTTGGCACCGCACGGCGCCGAGCCACCCGACCGACCCGCCTGATCCGCGCAATAATCCAGCGTCACCGAGCCCGGTCACCGACGGTGAAATTGTTGTCGTGTTCTTCGCGGACTACGGGATGATTGCCTACGATGTCGACGGCAATGAACTCTGGAGTTTGCCTCTGGGCCCTTTTGACAACATATATGGCATGGGGGCATCGCCAATCCTGGTCGACGACATGGTGATCTTGGTTGCTGACCAAACTAATGATTCCTACCTGCTTGCGGTCTCACGAGAAGATGGCAGGACGATCTGGAAGACTGATCGCCCGGAGGCCAAGAGCGGTCATGCGACACCGATCCTCTGGGTCGATGATGCTGGTCTTACCCAGCTGCTGATCCCAGGCTCGTTTTTTCTGACCGCTTATGATGTTTCAAATGGCGAGAAACTATGGTGGGTCAGTGGTCTTTCCTTCGAGATCAAATCAACCCCAGTCATATACGACGGGATGATTTTCGTAAATGGCTTTGGATCACCAATGCAGCAACCCGGTCGCCAGCCTCAGATCGAGACCTTCGAGCAGGCCCTGGAACGCGATGTCGATGGCAACGGCAAGCTCAGTGCTGAAGAGGTCCAAGGCACCCTTGCAGCTGGCTGGATGGGTTTCACCGATCTTAACCAAGATGATGCTTTCGATGCTAAGGATTGGGCTTATTTCAAGGCTGCGATGACGTCAACCAACGGTGTGCTTGCTATCAAGTTAGGCGGCGTGGGTGACATGACTGAACAGAACGTTGTCTGTACATACCATCGTGCCGTGCCGCAGTTGCCGTCACCGTTGATATATGAAGGTGTGCTTTACATGATCAACGACGGTGGCATCGTTACTTCTTTCGACCCCTCCACCGGGGAGGTCCTTGCCCAAGGTCGCCTGCGTGGCGCTGTGGACGCGTACTATGCCTCTCCTGTTGCAGCTGACGGAAAGATCTACTTTGCTAGCGAACTCGGCTTGGTGGCAGTTGTGGAACCGGGCGGTGGACTCGACGTCGTATCAGTTGGTGACCTTGATGACTTGGTATATGGCACACCGGCAATTGACGATAGCCGAATTTACCTGCGGACCAGAAACACCCTGTATTGCTTCGGATTTCAATAGGAGAAGAACGCCATGTTCAACCGCCGTGAGTTTTCGACCACACTGGCGCTAGCATCAGCCAGCGGGTTGGTGCGCCCGCGTGCCACGTTCGGCATTGGGCAGCAATCAACCGTTTTTGATTGGCGGCCGATTAGGGACGCTATGAGGGTCGCGTTTGGTGCTGGTGGCAATGTGCTCGCCGTTAACGATGGAAGTAGCCTCGTGCTTGTTGACACTAAGAACGCTGGTTTTGGCGGGGTGTTGCGGGCCGAAGCTGAGTCGTTCGGCGGTACGCTTGAGAGCGTTGTTAATACCCACCACCATGGTGACCATATCGGCGGAAACCCATTTTTTACCGGTGGGGTTCCGGTGTATGGCCAGGAGCGGGGCGCGGCGCGGGCTATGGCAGGGGGCTCGCAAGTGTTGGCTGGTATTCTTCGCGACCATGTCGGGCGCCTTGAGCGCTTTAATCAGCAGGTGGGCAACATGGATATCTCCGGCGAAGCGCGTAGTGCCGGATCGCAATCGGTGGCGGCCTTTATGGCTATGGCTGAAGAACAAATGACCGCCATGTCTTTTTCGGCCACCGAAACCTTCGAGTCTGAGCAAGAAGTCACAGTTGGATCAACCACCCTCGAGCTGCGCCACATAGATCGTGGCCATACCGACAACGACGTCTTTGTTTTTATTCCAGAGGACAAGGTTATTCACGGAGGCGACCTATTTTTCAATGGTCTTCACCCGCGGATTGATACCGGCGCCGACGCTACGACCGTTGGTTGGCAGAACTGCCTCAAAGCGATGATTGAACTGTGTGATGCCGACACGGTATGTATACCGGGACACGGTGAGATCAGTGACATCAACGGCCTGCGGGATTTCTCCAACTACTTCGACATCCTTCGGGACTTTGTCCAGAATGAGATTGACGATGATCGGGCCCGCGACGAAATTACTGAGATGCAGCCGCCGGAGTTCGCGGATTGGTCCCCGCGTCGGCTCAATGACAACCTGGGAGTGGTCTACGACGAGCTGACAGCTAGCCTATGATCGCAGATGAATGCCCCGACCTCTTTGGTGGGCGCAAGGCTGGCGGTGAGACTACCGGACTGGATCAATGCTACCTGCGGTGGGCGTTATTACTTGCTTGCCAACCGATGGTAGTTTCCTGCGTGGAAAAGTAGAGGCTCCCCCGGGTCGCTATCTTGATAAAGTGCCACGACCTCGCCGACTACGATCCAATGATCCCCACCGTCATGGATTGCATGAGTCTTGCAACCGACGCATGCTAGCGAGTCGGCGATGCGGGGCGCGCCACCGGCTTCATCCCATTCGATGAACGCGTGCTCAGGTTCACTATCCGCGCCGGCGAAATGGTTAGAGATTCCTTCCTGGTGAACTCCGAGAATGTTGACCGTAAACGAACTGCCGACCGTGCAGTATGAGGAAATGCGCGCGTCCTTAGCTGGGCAAAAAAGGAGCAGTGTTGGGTCCAGTGACAACGAGGTAACAGCATTCGCTGTCATGGCACGCACATCTCCATCTTTAGCCGCTAGGATCACTGTTACGCCGGTTGCAAATAAACCGATCGTATTACGATAGTTTCGCTGGAAGTCTTCGTCCGACATGTTCACCACCTACTGGTTGCAGCACCGGGTTTTACAAAGGTGGGGCTGTGGTTAGCGATGTTCGCCTAGTTGATCTTCCAAAAGGCGATGCCGCCAGCTTGCTTCGCAATGTCGAGGTTGCCGACCCGTTTGAACGTCGTCAGGTCGTAGGCTTCAACTGAACCCGGCTCGCCGCCGATGCCCTCGATGGTGGCGAACGCGTAGCGGGCGTCCGGCGTGATCACGATTCCATGTGGGATCGGTCGCAGCGTTTCGACGCGTCCAACTTCCTCACCGACATTAAGGTCCCAAAAGCCAACAGACCGGCTGCTCTTGTAGGTTGCCACCAGCAGCATGCCGTCGAGCGAAACATCGAGATTGTAGGGGCCCGCTGGAGTCGCGAACTCACGAGTTATTTCCCAATCTTCCAGGTCAATTTCGAGGATCTTACCGGCGCCGTTGCCGGCGACGTAAATCTTGCCCTGAGGTGTTGGGGCAGTAGCCCATGTAGGCTTGATCATCTCGGACATGTCCATACCATCCACTGCTTCATGCCCCGCCGCACTACCATGCTGGGCCATGTGCTGCTGCTGGGTCCCGTCAATCTTGTGTTGGGCATGCCTTGTAAGACCAAGTTGCCGACTTACCTCAATCCGATAGGCATCTACTTCAACCAGTACGTCATCCATCATATTGACCGAATAAAGCTTTGAGCCCTCCCGGTTCATTCGCGCACCGTGCGGCATCACGCCGACATCGACTTGGCCGACCTCGGTCATGCTGTCAGGGTCAACCACCGAGATTGAGCTCGGTTCCGGCAGGCCGTGGAGGTTGAAGTTAGCGACGTAGAGCAAGCCGATGCTCGGTGATACTGCCAGCGTTGCAGGGAACATGCCGACCGCAACCTCGCCGAGCCAGACGTCATCCTCAGTGCTGTACTTGACGATGTTGCCGTGAGGCCCTGGTTGGCCATGCGCCAGCGACAGGTACCAAAACTCGCCGTTGGGCGAGATCCCGAGCCCGTGAGGCCCTTCGATTTCAGTTGGCCAAGAACCGACCTCGATGCTCTTGATTAAGCTCAGGCCTCCGGGGCCGAAGGCGATCTTCTCGACAACATCATCTGATTCAGCGGCGACGTAGAACGTATAAGTGCCCTGTGCCTGCGGAATCGCTGGCATCACGGCAAGCAGCGTTCCGGTGATGGCGACGAGCGCGACGATCGGCGCCTTCTTCATTGCGTGTCCTCTTCGCGGACCTTTACTGCCCATAGGCCCGAGTTGAGATCGGAGAAGAAGATATTGCCTTTAAACGGTTGTGGACCCCAGGCGAACGGAGAGTTCGGAAGGAAGCCCTTAGGGTCGTAAGCAAGAAAGTAGCCGATTTCGCGCCCCTGGCGGTAAAGGTCGCCGAGCAACTCACCGGACACGTCGACGACGCGCAGGCCGCCCTGATAATACGCGACGTACATAATGTCGTCCTCAACCCACAGGTTATGGGTGCCAACCTCGGGCACCTCGTAACGCGCTACCTCGTGAGGTTCACCCCATTCATCCCACTCGATGACATGGATCCAGCCATTCATTCGCTCAGCTTCGCCCTCGTAACCCGGAGTATTGCCTCGTCGGCCTGCCTCATCACCAGCGAACATATAGAACTTCCCGGCCGACTCACTCCAATACGGGAAAGCGGCATGGTTCCAGCCGCTCGGGTAAGCGTAACTTCCTAGAAGCACGGGGTTGTTCGGAGAGCCGCCCTGGCCTCCGCCGCCAACGTCAACAGCGACCACACCATCGGACCAGTTCGATGAAAAGGCGATGCCGTTGGCCACCCAAACGTCATGAATTGAGGATCCTGGGCTGTCGTGCTGGTAGCGGCCGACCCGGTATGGGTTGGTTGGGTCCTCGATGTTGATGATGTCGTAGCGACTCCCAGCGCTTAACGCATAAATGTGATTCTGGTTAATGTAGAGGTTGTGGACACCACCGGTTAACTGGTCGTCGAATGTTGCCAGGATGCGCGCACCTCCAGTCGCTAGGTCAGAAACATCTAGAATGACTAGGCCATTGCGCCGGTTGCTGGCGCCCTCGCGACTAATCACAGCAATGCGACCGTCCTCGGAGACCTTCACATCGTTGACTGTTCGTGCATCGACGTGAATGGCATCGATGATTACCATGTTGCTTGGGTCTGTCACATCCCAGATGTAGGCGTGACCCTCGGCGCCCCAGGTACCGGTGATGGCGTAGTCTTTGCCGTCGACACCCTCCCAGATCCACAGGTCCGAAGTGGCACGGTCACGCACCGCGCCATGACCCACAAGTTCGATCTCCCTCGCCATGTTGCGGGGCTCGATCTCCAACGTGGTCATGCTTACTTGATCGCCAGCGTTGGCGATAATGACGTATTCGCCTGCGACATCAGCGACAAAGCGGCCATCATCGGTGATCAGGCCTGACGAGGCCTCTCCTAGGTTGTAGTCGACTGTGCGTGCCTGAAACGAATACTGAATTGGAACCCCTTCTACTTCATTGCCATCGGTGTTGAGTGCGCGCGCGTTTATGTGCACGACATCGCCAGTACGCGCCTTGTTTGTCTGTGGATTCATCTCGATATGCACAGTTGGGTTCTTTTCGACGCTCATCGGCAAGCTGATCGAAGCCGATTCCGCGCTCGCTGTAATCGTCGCTTCACCTGAGGCGAGCAAACTGATGCGGCCCAGCGCCGTGACCTCGGCAACTGTTGTGTTGGTGCTCTGGAACATTACGGCGACGTCGGTTCGGTTGGCTCCGGAGCGATCGGTCAAGGTGACCTCGGGCCGAAAGTTTGTTCCGGTGTAGAAGCGCGACGGAGCGGCATCGAACTCGATGTTGCTGATCGGTGGGGCTGCCACGACAACGGGGATCATCGCTTGCACTCGTGCCGGGGCACGCCGGCCGGTCTCATTTGGGTCCATTGGCACACGTGCCATGATCTGAAACTCGCCTGGTCGATAAGCCTCGACTTGTCCGGTTGGAGTAACCCCCAACGCCCGACGTGCCGTTGAGAGGAAAACCACTGTGGCACCCTCAACCACATTGCCGTCAGCGTCTTTGACGATAGCGGAGACCTCGGCGGTATCACCGACTTCGAGAGTCAGAGACTCGGGCGTGATAACAATTTCTATCGCTTGCGCATCCTGCTGGTGGGCGATCGCAGGGGCGACGAGCATCGATACGAGTACAAAAGCGGAAAATGTGCGAAAGGCTTTCACGGGAATCCTCATGCTGACAGAGAAATGAATAGTATGGCTGCGTACATCGAAAACTAAGCTTGCCACTGAGGGGCCGGATCTACAACAGGTGGCCTGGTTGGGCGAGACTCTTAGTCAATCACTAGTGTTCCCGTTCTTCTTTACCAGAGAACCGATAGAGCTAGGAAGGGGAAGTAGGCTGAGGGTCGGCGCCAATTTCGATGACGCCATCGTCACTAATCGACACCCAATCGGCCGACTCAAGTTTGTCGAAATCGTCTTCGTCGACCATCAAGACTGGGAAGCTGATGTCGTACAGTTCGTTGGCAACGATCGAAGCTAGAGCGAGGAATGACGCCACGCCCGTCGTGATGATGGCGGCTGGTGATTTCCCCCGACGCACCGCTTCAAGCAGCACAGCGGTTGAGGTGCTTGACCCCTTGGTATGGGGTATCGCGATAATTCGATTAGCCCCGATATGGCCAACGAGGGGGTGACGACGGTCGATGATCTCACCCGTATTCTGGTCATAGCCGC
>JAYYTT010000164.1:0-4332 GCA_036344375.1 Acidobacteriota bacterium
TACACCTATGGTTACGGCCGCAGAACAAACTAAGGTTTCTCATTAAGCTCTTAACGCCAATCGGAAATCTAATAACTAGGTTCTGCCCAGTTTCTCGCATCTTCTAGCGCCCTGTTAAGGCCACTCATGTGTATTGGCTCAACCGCTGTTTCGCCAGCTTTTTGTGGTATCTTTGGTTGCATCCCTACGATCGTTCCGTGGCTCCAAGTGCGCCCAGAACGTCCTCATTGAGCCGCCAGAGCGGCAAATATGAAATCCATCGATCGGCCGCTGCAGCCATAGGACGGCCACTGCAGGAATAGGACCTCGGGAATGAGTGATTTGGCATCGGTGACTGAAATCAGCGACGCCGTTGGCTCATGGTCTGCCCGGATTGGCAGCGTCAAGGTCGAGCATGGTGCCGGATGCCTAGCTCGGCTTGGAGAGCTAGTTGCTGAACTCGGAGGACATCGGGCGATGATAGTGACCGACCCCGGTATTCGTGCTGCTGGCCACGTCGACCACGCATTGCAGGCATTCAGGGGCAAGTCCATCGAAGCCTACGTATTTGATGGCGTCGAGGAGAACCCAACGACCGAACATGTAGAAACCGGCAAGCAATTTGCGGTGGAGCATCGCATCGACTCTATCGTCGGACTTGGTGGCGGCAGCGCTATGGACTGCGCCAAGGGCATCAACTTTCTTCTGACCAATGGTGGCCGAATGGAAGACTACTGGGGGATGAACAAAGCTACAGAGCCGATGCTGCCATCCTTGGGTGTGCCCACGACTGCTGGGACTGGAAGCGAAGCGCAGTCGTTCGCCCTCATCGCACAGGCCAAAACGCATCAGAAAATGGCATGTGGTGATAAGAAAGCGCACTTCCAGACTGTGATTTTGGATCCCGAGCTCACGGGAACTGTGCCATATTCGATCGCTGTTGCCACCGGACTAGATGCCATCTCCCACGCCATCGAAAGTTACGTCACGACTGCGCGCAACCCTGTTTCACAGATGTACGCCCGCGAAGCATGGCGGCTAATGTCGTGTAGCTTCGAGGCATCATTGCGCGAGCCCAGCGACCTTGAGTTGCGCAGCAAGATGCAGCTCGGTGCTTATCTTGCTGGAGCTGCCATCGAGTGCTCGATGCTAGGGGCGGCGCACGCTTGTGCCAATCCACTGACGGCGCGTTTCAATATTACTCACGGGGTCGCAGTCGCGGCACTCTTGCCCGAGGTCGTGCGTTTTAACCAGCATGAAGTTGGTGAGATCTACGCTGATCTTTCGCCCACACTGGCCGATACGATTGACCACCTGCGGGACGCCACAGGTGTTGAATTTCGTCTTGGAGAGCTCGGCACCGACCGCAACAGCCTTCCGGAGCTTGCGACCGAAGCTGCTACCCAGTGGACGGCCAGTTTTAACCCTCGTCCAGTCAGCGAAGCTGACTTGCTAAGGCTGTACGAAGCGTCTTTTTGAGGCCAATGTTTAGATGAACACCAGACAGATACTTTCATTAGTCTATGGATTCATCGTCCGGGGCTTGCCACTTGTGGTTATCGTCGGGGTAGCTAGCGCTTCGCCGGGAACACCACAGGAAAACGATGAATGGAACGTCTTCCGACGCGATGCCGCCCTGACTGGAGTCTT
The DNA here is from genome assembly GCA_036344375.1 of Acidobacteriota bacterium. Classification (GTDB taxonomy): domain Bacteria; phylum Acidobacteriota; class UBA890; order UBA890; family UBA890; genus UBA890. Next base: position 1,630 of record JAYYTT010000164.1, read on the forward strand.
GCCCGACGGTGCACTGGCTGATGTTCTTGTGCCAATTTGGGTATTCGAGGCCGATGACAGCATAGAGTCAACCGCTGCCATCGCGAATGACCATGTTTACTTCGGATCACTCGACACGTTCTTTTACGCCCTCGATCTGAAAACCGGTGAAGAACTATGGAAGTTCCAGGCCGCTGCAGAGGTGAAATCTTCGCCATCGGTATTCGACGGCTTTGTGTACTTCGGCGACGAATTTGGTGAGTTCCATGCCCTCGACGCAACAACCGGCGAAAAGAAGTGGGGCTTTAACACAGGTGCCGGCATTATCTCCGCCGCTAACTATGCTGATGGTAGATTGGTGTTTGGCTCTTACGACAATAGCCTCTACGCCCTCAACGCGGTTGATGGTTCGTTAGCATGGCGCTTTCAAACCGAAGCCTATGTCAACGGCACTCCCGCAATCGTCGATGGCAAGGTGATTTCCATCGGATGCGACGGCTTCCTCCGTGTCATCGATCTCGCGACAGGAGAACTGCTGCATGAGATCCTAGTGTATTCCTACGTTGGCTCCAGCCCGGCAATCGTGGACGGAATTGCCTACTTCGGCACCTTCGAGAATCAGGTGCTAGCAATAAACTTTGCAACTGGTGAGCTGCTATGGGAATACGAGCATCCACAGCGCAAGTTTCCATTCTATTCTTCGGCAGCGGTTTCGGAGGGGCGAGTGCTAATCGGTGGCCGCGACAAGATAATGCATGCCATCGACGCATCAACCAGTGAGTCGCTATGGACCTACAGAATGCGTGCCCGCATAGATAGCTCGCCGGTCATTGTCGGCGATCGTGTCGTGTTTGGTGGCAGCAGTGGTGAAATTTCAATTCTCGACGTCATCAACGGCGACATTGTTTGGCAATTTGACACCGCTTCATCGATCGTTGCATCGCCGGCCATCGCTCAAGGTAAGTTAGTGATTGGCACTGAAGACGGTCAAATGTACGCCTTCGGTCCCGCTGCCCCTGAGGAGCCACTCAGTGAATGATCAAAGCATAGTTGACGATGGACCGCGTCAACCTATCACCGCTGATCCGGCAACCACGAACAAGGGCCTTGAGGGCGACACCCAGGTAGGGAGTGTCTTCGTATCGAATTACCCCGCCTATTCTTTCTGGAATACTGCGGACCTTGCCGACTATCATGAGGTTCTCAAAGTAGCACCACGTCCCGACGTTTCACTCGGCCAATACATCCACATTCCGTTCTGCCGTAAGCGTTGCAAGTTCTGTTACTTCCGTGTCTACACCGACAAGAACGCTAGCCAGGTTGACAATTACATCGAAGCGCTAGTGCACGAAAATGAAGTCTATGCAGAACAAACCGCCATCGCTGGACGGCCGCTTAAGTACGTGTATTTCGGTGGAGGGACTCCTTCTTACATCTCTGTAAAGCACCTCAAAGGTCTGGTCGAAGGACTTAAGAGTGCAATACCGTGGGACGACGCTGAAGAGGTTACGTTCGAGTGCGAGCCTGGAACTTTGAGCCAAGCGAAGGTCGAAGCAATTCGTCGTATAGGTGTGACCCGCCTAAGCCTTGGGGTGGAGAACTTCAACGATAGAATTCTGGAACTCAATGGTCGTGCCCACGTTTCCAAGGAAATCTACCGCGTCTACCCCTGGTTGCTGTCAGCAGATTTTCCAGAGGTCAACATAGACCTAATCGCTGGAATGGTGGGCGAGACATGGGAAACATGGCGTGAAACAGTGCAGAAAGCTATCGACCTCGATCCCGAAACTGTCACCGTTTACCAAATGGAGTTGCCGTTTAACACGCGTTTTTCCAAGCAGTATTTTGAAGGGATGCTGGACACCCCACTTGCCGATTGGGAGACCAAGCGCGAGTGGCATGCTTATGCCTTCGAGGAACTACGTGGGGCAGGTTACGAAATTTCCAGCGCGTACACGATGGTAAAAAAGCAACAAACCCAGTTTGTCTATCGAAGCGCGTTGTGGGAAGGCTCCGACATGATGTCGATCGGAGTATCGTCGTTCGGCCACATGAGTGGTGTGCACGTACAGAACTCCCCGGACTGGGACGAGTATTTCCGCATGGTCGGCGAGGGGAAGCTACCTGTGACGCGCGCCTTTGCAACAACCATTCAGCAACGACTTACCCGTGAGGTGATCTTGCAGCTCAAACTCGGCCGTATTCGTCGCAGTTATTTCAGTGACAAATTCGGCATCGATATCTTGGAACAGTTTGCCGGCCCTCTGAATACGTTAGACAACGACGGCTTCCTGGATATTTGCGGTGATCTAGTTAAGCTGACTCCAGAAGGGCTCCTTCGGGTCGATTCATTACTGCCCGCCTTCTATGATCCTGAGTTCCAACAAGCCAGATACACATGATCATGAAAAAGCTCGCCTTTGGTTGCCTGATAGCCACGTTCTTGTTTGCAGCAGCTTTACCGCTGGAGGCACAAGAAGCTTCACTGGGGACCACACCATCGCAGAGCTCCCAGGACAAACCTCCTAGCCAGTCGCAGTCGGAGCAAAAGGAGGAACAACGAGGCCAAGCACGCGAGTTCATCTTCGTAGAAGGCAGCTTGCCGTACGTTCCTACTTCCAACACGATCGCCACAAAATTGCCATTGTCATTACAGCTAACTCCACTCCATGTCGGCATCGTCACGGAGGCCCTCTTCCAAGAGCATTACGATGCCACTGTTTC
>JAYYTT010000165.1:0-4141 GCA_036344375.1 Acidobacteriota bacterium
CAATGCAGCTTCTCTGTATACGTGCATCTGGATCTTGTATTCCTCGGCAACTTTTTCAGCACTTTCCTGGTCTGTTACGTCTTCGTGCGTTTTGAAATCGATCACGAGCGCCTCAGGGCCGGGTCGGTATAAATCCAAATCTCCGATGCGCCAGTCTTTTGGAGCCAAAAGGTATACAAACGGCAGCTCCGAGTAGTACTCCCCTTCGAAATACCACTTCCATTCATCCCCTTGAACGACATCTCGAATCTCCTTTTCAAGTGCCGCGCGGTAGGGGGTGCCCGACGCCATAACAACGGCAACCTCGGGCGCTACCAGCTCACTAATGACATCGTCGAGAAGCTTCACTAGCTCAGTGCTGTCTGAGATTCGCTCGAGAACCGCATGGATCACAGATCCGCGAATATTGCCAGGCACTAAGGGACTGCCCCCCTTTTTTTCAGTAACGTCACTTGCGGCCCGCACACCGTGTCGATAGTACCTTTCCCATTCCGATTGATTCTTTTCTTGCACCATCAGCTCGCTCGCTGAACGAGCGAAACTCAAAGGTGGCTCAAGTAGTGTCGTAGTCCGCTCGTCGGACGGATGGCTATCGACGAGATCAAGCCAGGCCAGCGAGACATCATTCTGGCCAGTTTGGGTAGCGGGTGCTTCCTTAACGGTTCGTAGTTCCACGTCATGGGCGATTACCCCCGCATCGAACCAAGCGCCATAGCTATCCGGCACTTCTCGTCCGCCAACTATGACCAGCCGATCTCTGGCCCTTGTGGTTGCAACGTAGGCAATTCGACACTCTTCGGCTCTATCTTGCAAGGCCTTCCTACGAACGAGATTTTGAGTCCTGGGCCCACGTTCTGCGACCTTTGGTGGAAGTATTGGGCCGAGTATACGGTCGCTCCACAGCTCGTTTGGATTACGTGACCGCAAGCTAGATCCCACGCTGACCAAAAACACAACCGGCCATTCCAGACCCTTGGCCATATGGATTGTGCTTATCGTGACGACATTGTCCTGCTGGCTGTAGAGCGGCGCTTGAGGCAAGCCGTTACCAATCCTGTTTCGTGTCTCCCAAAGCTCAAGAAAGTCGTCTATGCCTAGTTCGCGGTGCCCCTTGGCAAACCGAAGAAATTCACCGATATTTGCAAGCGCCTGCTCGCCTTGGCGATCTAGAAGGAGATGAAGTCTGTACCCAGTTCTATGCAACAGTTCATCAAGTAGTTCATCTAAAGGCACACGCCAGACCAGCTCACGCAAGTCCTTGACTGTGTGAAGACCACGTCGGAGCGACTCCTTCTCGATGCCACTGAGACGGGGATGTTCAGGTGCGGCAGGAAAGTCCTCGGTTTCATCGAGAAACTGAGCAGCTTGCTGTAAGAGCGATACGTCCTCGGCACTATCTATGAGGCGGAAACGTGCGATCAATTCATCACGCAGACAAACAAATGGGGATCGCAAGTAACCGAACGCACACAAATTATCGAGCGGGTTACTGAGCAGGCGCAACGCATTGACCAGATCCAGCACTTCTTGCCGCTCTGCCAATCCCCCAGCCCCAGTCACGGAGTGCGGGATAGAGTGACGCGCCAATGCTGCCTCGACGTGTTCCAGGCCTTTCCGGGAACGGGCTAGAATAGCGATATCGTGAAACTCACAAGGACGTGGCTTCCCAGTTCCCTCGTCGAGAACAGTTCCAGTTTCTGTGAGCGCTCGAATATGGGTCGCCACTTGGGCTGCTTGGTTCCGTCGAACTTCGTCCGCCGTCGACCCTTTGGGCAAAAGCCACTCGACCTCAGAACACTCTGAATCTGGGAGCCCAGCTTCCAGATTTGAATACTCAATCCGGGAACTTGCCAAATCCTGATCAAGCGCTTCAGCTGTAGCCGTCATAGCGGCGGACGATGTTGTGTTTACAAAGTCGATAATCGGCGGAGCGCAACGGAAGTTCCGGGACAGCTCGAGCAGGGCCCCAGTTGAGTCAATAGCTTTCCGTGTCTCATTCCACACGGCAATATCTGGGGAGCGAAACCCATAGATGCTCTGCTTGGGGTCTCCCACAAGAAACAACTGCGGACGCGCAACCTTGTGGCCGATAGCAAATGCAATATCACGCTGAGCAAAATCAGTGTCTTGGAATTCGTCAATGATCAAGAGACGATAACGGCGACGAATATTGTCTAAGGCCTCGGCACCTCCGGGCGAATGTAGCCGGTCGCGCAATTCGAGGATTAAACTGTCAAAGTCGCGTACATTCTCAGTCGCAAGAAATTCATTCCACCGATCGAGCGAAGCGCTCGCCAGCTGGAAAAGTGCGTCACAGCGAACCAATGAGGCTTGATCTAGTTCGTCAAATTCCGGGACGAGACTACGCAGATGCTCTAGGTTCAACCCGTTGTCTGAGATCCAACCTTCGTACCCTTTGGAATTCCATCGCAGATCATGCAACGCATGGCGTACATGATCCACCACTCCGAAAGCGTAGCCGAAGCCTCGCAGGCTCAGCTCCTCTAGCAACGACTCGGCACACTCTTCCCCATCAGTCAGGGAGCGAAGTACGACCTCTTGGATAACTCGTTCCTGCTCAGCCACGCTTTCCGCTTGGCCAAGCATGCGAAATGTTGGCTCGATACCGAACCTTAGTGCATTCTCACAGAGCAGCGCCCGACAAAAACCATGGATTGTGCCAATGTAGGCTCGGTCAATTTGCCAGCGAAGTTCATCGGCACGTGCCGAGTCCTCTATCGCCTGGCGCAATTTGCTCTTCAGGTCGGCAGCTCCCTTCTCGGTGAATGTGATGGCCGCGATTTCGGAAAGTTCACAGGGGTCCGCGCACGGAGGAATCGGCTCGCCGCTTTCGGTTCCCCCTACGCTATCTAGCCCCAGTTGCCATAGAACCTTACCTACCACTGTGCTGGTCTTGCCTGTGCCCGCATTGGCCACTAGGAGCGTGTCTTTCTCTGAAGTAATCGCAGCAACTTGCTCGCGGGTCCAGGTAAATTCAGACATCAAACCGGTTACCCCTTTCGAGTTGCGCCTGACTTCGGCAAATGTCGCGCCCTGGGAAATAGGGGGGCCATCCGCCTGCGTTTGCGGCGAGGCTAGCCTCAAACAGCCCCGACCGAACACGTTCCGGTACCGAAAAAGCAATTAACAACGCCTCCTCGAATTGATCGCTGCCTGCGCGGATCTCCGCGCCATTCTGTGGCTTGCCTGGGCTTCCGATGCTCCGGTAGCGGCATTTGTCAACGGCTAGACCCAATTCCTCAAGCACACGCAGGTAGAGGGGGCCCTGGAGAACCGAGCCGTCCGTATATCCGGACTTCCTAGGTATGCGCCCTAGCTTGTAATCCAGCACGTGATGTCTAGCTTGGCCACCATCGCTATGACTGTCCACGCGGTCGATACGTCCACAGATGCGCAGATCTACCAGGGTGCCCTTTATGCTCCTTCCTCGGATAATTACTGGGTCGCGGAAACCGAATGCATGCTCTATCAACTGAGGCCTCTCGGCTTTTCTGTCAAGGTATTCCAGCTCCCAGGCGATATAGGCCCGCACACCCTCGCATACCGAACGGCGAGCCATCGGCCATAGAGACGGCAGCCCTAGCCACTCGCCGCTTGTCTCGCGTTCTGCCAATAAATCCTCTGCAATTCGGTCGAAAATCTGCAGCGTTTCGCCCGAAAGGAAACTGGGAAGGGTTTCCTTAGTCTCTCGATAGAATTGTTCAAGCAGATCGTGCGCGATGCTCCCCCGTACCGTACCCGAGAGTTGCTCCTCCGCTTCTGCTCTTCCCTCAAGACGTAACACGCGTTTGACGAAAAATGCGAAGGGGCACGTTGAATAGAGCTCCAGTTGACCTGCGGACCATAGATAATTGTCTCCAAACATTGTCGCAAGTCGCTCTAGCACGACCGCGTCTCTCACAGCACCGTTCCACGGACTCGGTCTAATCGCCGAATGCTTGCTGCTGGTTACTTCCATACCTGTGCCACGATGTCGCTCGGCGACCGCGGCCACAATAGCCTGATCCAAAAGTGGGGGGTCAGCTGATGTCACTTTCGGTAACTTGTCTAAGGCGTTCCCCTGGATCGTCCCGGCGAATTCCAGCGCTGCTAACTCATTGGCCTGCGCGCTATTTAGTGG
>JAYYTT010000166.1:0-2309 GCA_036344375.1 Acidobacteriota bacterium
GTTACTGTTACGAAACCAACGCGCGGGTCCCGAACTTCCTTTTGTATGAGATCAGCAATCTCGACCCTAAGTTGATCACCTAAACGCTCGCGGCGGAATTGAACCATCACGCGACTCTCAAAGGCTCAGGAAACTACTCTTATCGCGGTAACCACCCGCATCTCTATTCACAAGAATTCGACACTGACCGAGATCAACTGAGCATCACTCTGACGCTCCGCTTCCCCGAGTATCTTCTGGAACATTCTATCGATTGGTTCACGTCCACTTGCAAGTGAAACCAGCCCGATCGTAGTTCGCTGCCACCGATCGTGGTGATCAACCTCTGACACCGCGACGTTGAACTTATTCGATAGCCGGGTTCGGAAAGAGCTTAAGAACTTACGTTTTCCCTTAAGAGAACGACAGGCTGGCAAGTGGAATTCAAGCATGCAGACCCCGATGATCATGGAAGACATCGGCGATCCATAACCTTGCTACAACGCAGCCTCAAGTTCTTCCATTTTGAACGCCTCGATTATGTCGCCTACCTTGACGTCGTTGAAGTTGGCAATGCTGATACCGCACTCGAAACCCTGTTGTACCTCAGGAACGTCTTCTTTAAAGCGTCGCAAAGACCCCACTTTGCCCTCAAAAATTATTACCGAGTCGCGAACTAGCCGGACCCCAGCATCCCTAGACACTTTTCCGTCGGTGATGTAACAGCCCGCAACCGACCCAACTTTGGTAACCCGAAAAGTATCGCGCACTTCGGCAGCCCCCAGGGGTGTTTCACGATATTCGGGCTTCAACTTTCCGAGCATCGCCTGTTTAAACTCGTCTATAAGCTGATAAATGACCGTGTAGAGTCGCAGGTCAACCCCTTCCCGCGCTGCAATGTCTGCTACCCCACGTTCCGGTCGCACGTTAAAACCGACTACGATGGCATTCGAAGCAGAAGCCAACAAGACATCCGATTCTGTAACACCACCCGGTGCGGCGTGGATGACTTCCACGTTGACCTTGTCGCCCGAAAGTTTCAAAAGTGAGTCTTTCAAAACCTCCACAGATCCCTGGGCATCGGCCTTAATCAGAACCTGCATATCGATACGGTCAGTAGCACGGAGTTGTGCATGTAGGTCATCGAGAGTCAGCCGACTCCCAGCTGCCAACGACTCCTGCCGTTGCCTCTCCTGGCGTATCTCTGAGACCTTGCGCGCCAGTGTTGCAGCCTCGACGACCTGGAAATTCTCTCCAGCTTCTGGAACACCGCCCAAGCCGAGTACTTCAATCGCCATTGACGGGCCTGACTCCTTAAGCTGTGAACCATGATCATCGATCATGGCCCGAACCTTACCGCTTTCCATACCGGCAACCAGATTGTCGCCTACCCTAAGGGTCCCTTCCTGAACAATCAGCGTCGCGACTGGCCCCCGCTGACGGTCGAGCTGTGCTTCGAGAACCATGCCGCGCGCTGGTATTTTCGGACTAGCGGTGAGTTCCTGCATCTCAGCGGTCAGTGACAGCATTTCGAGCAATTCGTCCAGGTTTTGTTTCATCTTGGCTGATACTTCAACTACCACTGTGTCACCACCCCAATTCTCGGGTGCCAAGTTTTTCTCTCCGAGCTGCTGCTTGACTCGGTCAACATTAGCGTTGGGCCGATCAATCTTGTTGATTGCCACGACTATGGGGACCCCAGCGGCGCGAGCATGGTCTATCGCCTCGACCGTCTGAGGCATAACACCGTCGTCAGCAGCGACTACAAGAACCACGATGTCAGTCACTTGAGCGCCACGCAGACGCATGCGCGTAAAAGCCTCGTGGCCCGGGGTATCGATAAATGTTATGCGGCTACCAGCGTGCTCAACAATTGATGCACCAATGTGCTGCGTGATACCACCAGCTTCTCGATCAGCAACGTTGGTGGAGCGAATTGCATCGAGTAGCAGCGTCTTCCCGTGATCGACATGGCCCATGATGGTAACGACGGGAGGTCGCCCTTCGAGATCTTCGTTAGTTGTGCTCGGAGCGTCCCCCAACAACACCTCGTCTGCATGTAGCAGACGCGCTTCGGCCCCAAAGTGTTCAGCGACTGAAAGCGCCACCTCCAGGTCGAGTACCTGGTTGATATTTGCCATTACGCCCCGCGAGATAAGCTCACGCATCACATCGGATGGGGACATTGCAAGATTTTCCGCCAAGCCCTTCACTGTGATCCCATCTTGGATGGTAACGGTTCCTCCGACGGGTGACATCGGAGCAGATGGTTCCAGAGCTGGCGCGGGTTCCGGAGCTGGCGCGGGCACGTCATTTGACGGCTCCTGCCC
>JAYYTT010000167.1:0-6749 GCA_036344375.1 Acidobacteriota bacterium
ATGTTTGCCCAGCGCTAGGTCGCGCAACATAATGAGCATGGCTTCTTTCCCGCAAGCCTCACCTGAGTGGATGCCGCCCTGGATCCAGACGCGCGTCTTGCCACTGTTGACTACAGCCTCGCGGGAAGTGTCGGAGACGTTACCGACGACCATCATCGGTAAAGCGAGACCTTCGTACGTGTAGCCGAACGTCGTCATCTGCATCCGGTCGGAAGATGCGTCGAATGCGTTCATCAGTTCGATGACATCGGCGTAGCGTGTTGTTTCGTCAAAATTGGAGCGCTCGGCTGTGGTTAGCAAGGAGCCAACATCGGTGTTGCCACTTGGTGGGGCTGTTGAGCATGCTAGGGAGGCGTAAAAAGCAGCGGAAACCATCAAAAAAAGCAAGCTTCGCAATCTAAAGGAACGTTGCATAGTGGATCTCACGGGGCGGTTCTAGGGGAGGGAGCGAGAAGCCTAACAGCCCATGCTCTAGAGGCAAGGGAAATTCGCAAGCGGCAAGTTCCAGGTGGTCGCGATAAGCAGCCCTTTCTCGGCCTTGTTTTCTCCGCGGTTAACTCGCTTCTTTGCCATAAAGAGAAGCATCGCAAGTTGATGGTTGCTGCCTGAGGCTGCGGATACCCTCTTGAAGATCGAACGATGCCGTAGGACGCTACTGGCTTCCTGTGCCGGCGGCTTGTCGGCGGCAGCATTGATCCCCAGCTAGGAGTTCACTGATATGTGCCCGCAGTTTCGAACCCAGCCAATCTTTTTGACGATCTTTCTGTTGCTCGCACTGGTGACATCAGTGGTGAGTTTGCCTAGTTCGTCAGCGGCTATCCCCGAGCCGCAAAGTCCGTCCACCCTGGAAGATGCTTTGTTCGCCGACCTGCAGTGGCGAAACATTGGTCCTGCGAATATGGCGGGACGGGTAACGGACATCGAAGCTGTCGGCGATGACTTTTCAACAGTGTTCGTAGGTGCAGCGTCAGGAGGTGTGTGGAAGTCGACTAACGCTGGAACAACCTGGACCCCTATTTTTGAAAATTACGGCACTTCGAATATTGGTGATATCGGTGTGTTTCAGCCCGACCCTGACATTGTCTGGGTGGGTACCGGAGAGTCCTGTACACGGAATAGCGTCGGGTGGGGCGATGGTGTTTATAAATCGACAGACGGTGGCGAGACCTTCGTTAATGTTGGGCTCGCCGACACTCATCACATCGGAGAGGTGCTGACCCACCCAACGGACCCGGACATTGTGTACGTGGCGGCCCAAGGGCACTTATGGGGCTACACGGGCGATCGCGGTCTCTTCAAAACTACTGACGGCGGCGAAACGTGGGTTGCGGTCTCCAGCGGCCTTCCAGATGACAATCGTACCGGGGCGACCGACTTAATTATGGACCCACGCAACCCAGAAATTCTGTATGTAGCTTTCTGGCAGCGCCTAAGGCAGCCGCATCGTTTCGATTCAGGTGGGCCAAACGGCGGTATCTTCAAGTCAACAGACGGCGGGGCGACCTGGGAAGAGCTTGTCAACGGACTGCCTGAGGGAGATACGGGGAAAATTGGTTTGGCGATCGCTCTATCCGACCCCGACACAGTGATGGCGATCGTTGAGCATGGTTTCCAGCCGCCACAGCGTGTCGATGGACAGCCCAACCCTGACTACGAGGATATGAGCCAGCTTGGCACCGGCATCTACCGGTCTGAGGACGGCGGTGATAGCTGGGAATATGTCAGTCGTTATAACAACCGGCCGTTCTACTACAGCCACATATGGATCGATCCGGTTGATGATGAGACGGTGTATGTGCTTTCTGGGAGTGCCCAGATCTCACATGATGGTGGGCGCACATTCGGTCGCAGCATGGGCGGAATTTCCGGCGATTTCCATGCCCTTTGGCTTAATCCTTTTAATCCCGACATCTTCTACGTCGGCAATGATAAGGGATCTTACGTAACCTATGACAAGGGCTACAGCTTCATCATGTTCGACAATATGGACCTTGGTCAGTTCTATGCCATTACAGCCGACTCGCGCGATCCGTACTACGTGTATGGCGGATTGCAAGACAATGGCAACTGGGGTGGACCATCCAATAGTCGTGACTACAACGGTATCCTCAACGACCACTGGTTCAAGTTTCACAGTGGAGATGGCTTCCATACGACCGTCGATCCAAACGACTGGCGCACCGTTTATACCGAGAGCCAAGGTGGAAACATACGCCGGCTCGATGCCTTGTTCCGCCAGCAGGGCAAGAGCATCACGCCGGATCGTCAGAACGTACTGAACATTGACGATTACCTTTTTGAGAGCGCTGAGCCACAGCCAGCGCAAGCCGGTGGCCGTCGCGGCGGAGGCCGCGGGGGTGGCAACCGGCTGCCGCAGGATCAATTCCGCTTCAACTGGAGCTCCCCACTGATCCTATCGCCGCATCAGACGACTACGATCTATTTCGGTGGCAACCACGTTTTCAAGAGTATCGACCGGGGTGATACGTGGACGATCGTTAGCCCCGACCTTTCGTACAACGATCCGGAGACGACCGATCGCGAATCAGGTGGTTTAACGAGCGACACCAGTGGCGCCGAGACTCACGCCACTGTGCTCACGATCGCAGAGTCGCCAATCAAGCCAGGGCTGATCTGGGCTGGTACCGACGACGGGCGCGTGCAGATGACGCGCGATGATGGCGGAGAATGGACTGATGTTCGCCCGAACGTCCCTGGTGTGCGCAATGGCCTCTGGGTCAGCCGCGTCGTTGCATCACGTTACGCTGAAGAGCGAGCCTACGTCACTTTCGACGGTCACCGCTCAGACAACTTCGGCTCTTGGATCTTCCGGACCGATGACTATGGAGCTACATGGACTGACGTCAGCAGCAACCTGCCAGATGAACCGGTGTACGTTATCGTCGAAGACCATAAGAATGCCAACCTACTTTTCATTGGTACCGAGTTCGCTGTCTATGGCACGGTCAACGGGGGCGAGAGCTGGGCCCGGTTGATGAACGGCATGCCCACCGTTCCGGTGCACGACCTAATTATCCATCCTCGCGATGGGGACTTGATCGCCGCTACCCATGGGCGCAGTATCTGGATTCTTGACGACATTACCCCGTTACAACAGCTTAACGCCGAGGTGCTCGCAGCCAGTGTCCACCTGTTTGACAACAAGGTGGCGACCCAGTGGCGGGGCGTTAGTCGGGGTGCTACCCGCGGGCACAAGCTCTTCATGGGGCGAAACCCACTTTCGATCGACCAACGGGAGCCGGGCAACTCGCCGAGTGAGCTGATTAATTCCGCGGCCATCCACTTCTACTTGAAGAACGAGCCGCAAGACGATGTGAGCATCTCGATCAGTGACATTAGCGGCGAGGAGACTTTCGAGGTGGCGATCGATGCCACCGCAGGCATCAACCGATACTTCTGGCCGATGCGATTCCCGCAAGGCTCTGGCGACGCAGGCCGCGGTGGTCGCGGTGGCTTACGTGGGATCCAGAGTTCCGACGTTGCGCCGGGGACCTACCTGGTGCGGTTGGTGGTTGACGGCGAGATTCACACGACCACGATTAGTATTCGGGCTGATCCAGAGATTATGGGCATCCAGTAGGCTGACTAACGGCAGTAGGGCAATAGCAAAAGCCCCGCAACCACCTAAGTGATTGCAGGACTTATGTTTTCATCAGTCGGGGTGAGAGGATTTGAACCTCCGACCCCCTGCTCCCAAAGCAGGTGCGCTTCCGGACTGCGCTACACCCCGATTGAAACCTGAGGATACCGACACCGACCCCTTGTTACCAAACAATTTTGTGACTTGAAACACTCTTCGAAGTTTTTCCGCGTCTTGTCAGGGCCGTGCGACTGTTCTTAGTTGGGCTGCCAACGGCCCAAAAACTCAACCATGGCGCGCATTGCAGCGCCTCGATGCGACTGTACTGACTTCTGTTCACGACTAATTTCGGCAAACGTCAAGCCAAGTTTGGGCACAATGAAGATCGAATCGTAGCCGAACCCCTCGTTGCCGCGGGGGGCTAAGCTGATTGAGCCGTTACACCTCCCGGTTGTCTCGTGGACGATATTGTTGTCCAGTGCGAGCGTAAGATGACAGAAAAAATGGGCTGTGCGGAGTTCAACTGGGGTATCAGACAACTTGTCGAGCACCGCTTTGTTCCGCTCCTCTTGGCTTAGTGACTCGTCGATATAACGTGCTGATCGGACTCCCGGTTCACCACCAAGAGCATCGATCTCGAGGCCTGAATCATCGGCCAGAACGGGAGAATTAAGCTGCGCAGCGGCGAAGAGTGCCTTGCCACGAGCATTGTCGGCGAATGTTTCGCCCGTTTCCTCATAGTTGCCAAAGTTGCACGGTAGTCGTTCAGGAGCCCAACAAGTCTCTTTGAGCAACGCAGTGAGTTCGGCCAACTTGCCTTCGTTACGGGTCGCGAAGACCAAACGGAGGAGCCCGCTTTGCCCGTTAGCCATCGATCCCACCTGGGTCCTGAGGCTGCTGGTCGGTCCCTCCTTCCTGTTCGATCAGCACCCAGTCCGCTGAGGGTTGCAGCGGGTGCGAAAGGTCTACATGGCCTGCAAGCGTCTCAAGTTGTTCCCCCTCAACAAGGAATTGCACTGCGAATATCTCCGGAAAGCTCTCCGTTAATGTAGCCACGATGCTGTATACGGTATGGAGCTCGTTCAACGATCCTCCGCCGGAAAAATCGAAGAAAGACTGGTAGAAATCGATATATGCGACGCCACTCTGTGCGACCCATATCTCACGAACACGGGATTCTGGTGGGACCGGAGAAATGGTTTCGTCGCCGCTCCAGCTGATCAGCTCATCGACGGCACTGCGCACCTGCAAGTCAATTGTTGGTGGGGCAGCTACCGTGTGCAGCACCGGGATCAGACGTTCAAGACCTGAAACAATCAGGAAGAGTCGAAGGTCCATCGTGCCAGCTTCGGCGCGGGCGATCGATAAACCATCGACGGTCTCGGCGTCTGTTAGATCAAACGTCGTTGGACCGGCCAGCGATTCAAGGGATGAAGGGTCGCCAACCGTGGGTTGTACAGTCGGTACACTGGTGGCAGCAGTTGCGGGTGGGACTGGAGCCACCTCGGTGGCGTCGTCATTAGTGGCAGAGACAGCGGAATCGTTGGAACCGAGGGAAAAGAAAAACACCCAGCCGATAAGCACAAGAACGCTCAAAAGCATCGCGGAGATTGTAACGACTCTCCATGGAAAGTTGGCGTCATGTCGACTCATACGGGCTGCGGCTCCAAGTCGATGATTTTTTTGAAGTTAGTGGATCGAGCCGCCACCGATCAGCGACGCGTGGCGTTGCCGGTACCGGTTGAGACTCTGAAATAGCATGTTGGCGATCTGTTGCCGGTAGGCAGCATCGGCAAGCAGGCGTTCTTCATCAGGATTGGACAGAAAACCAACTTCGACGAGAACCGCGGGCATGTTGGCGCCCTTCAGGACCACGAAAGGGGCCTGTTTGATGCCCCTATCCGTTGTCCCTCCGAGCGAGTTCATGTTGGATTGGACCATTTCGGCTAGCACGCTGCTCTCGCGCAAGTGGGTTGTCTGTGCCATATCCCAGAGCAACATCTGCAAGTTCGAATCGCTGCCGGTTGGGCCCTCTAGTCCCATTGCGTTGTTCTCTATAGCCGCGAGGCGACGGGCGTCGTCATCGGTCGCTTGATCGGACAGAAAGAAAGTTTCGGCGCCATGCACGCCCCGGCCACGGTAGGAATTTGCGTGGATGGAAAGAAACACATTGGCCTTCACGTTATTGGCTAGAGCCGTGCGATCTTCTTTTTCCTTATAGATGTCTTGGTCACGGGTCAGGTATACCTCAAGACCGAGCTGTTCTTCGAGAAGCTGGCCGAGGCGTTTCGAGATATCGAGCACGACATTCTTTTCCATAAGCCCAGTCGCGCCAACGGCGCCGACTTCGGCACCACCGTGGCCGGGGTCGATTACGACGACTCGAAACCCTTGTTGTTGAGCTCCCACGCTTGCCATCGATGTTGCGAACATGATGATCGTGACAATCGTGGCCCGCAATAGGCTGGACATACGCCATTGGTTAATCGATAAACATGGTCCGGTGTCACTATTCATGCGCGTCTCAATCTAGGATCAAAATATGGGGTCTGGACCCTGCCTTACCTCGGATCCATGAACCCGACGCACCCCACCCACGTGCCTATCCTAAGCTCCAAGTGTGCCTTGGGGAACCCCTAAACCGTCGCACAATCGATACGACGACTGAAGTCCTAATGTTTTTATAGCGCACGGCGGGATGATTCAAAAGTAACCGCCAAGACGCCGCAGTCCTTCCGAGATGGAAACTTCCGCGGCGCCGAATGAGAGGCGCAGGAAACGCGAGGACTGTTTGCCGAACGCAGCTCCCGGGACCGTGATGACGTTGGTTTTGTCGAGAATGTCCAGGGCCAACTCGAGACTCTCACCGCTGGGCGCTGCTTCCAAGAGTACAAAAAAAGCGCCCTCAGGTGCGATCCGTGGAAGGCGGAGTTGATCGTCGATCAATTTGAGCATGAGTCCGCGGCGCCGGGCAAAGTCAACACGTGTGCCTGCGGCGCGTTCTTCAGCGCCAGCGCCGAGGGCCCGTAGGGCCACGCGTTGCGAAAGCGTCGGCGCGCAGGTCACCGAATGTTGGTTGACGGCCGTGATGGCGCTGATGAACTCTGGAGGTCCTACCGTCCAGCCAATCCGCCACCCAGTCATTGCT
>JAYYTT010000168.1:0-5725 GCA_036344375.1 Acidobacteriota bacterium
ACCTCGGCGAGTGGCCCAGACGTATCAAAGCACATCGGCTTCAGCTCACGTGTCCCAGTGGCGAGGTCGTAGATGTAGCAGTTATCGAAAGGCCGTGAGTAGACTTGTAAGCTAACTGCCGGCTCGCACCAAGCGCAGCGGTTGGTAATCTGGTGAACACTCGAACACTGATCGATGTGGATGTCACTCTCATGCTCCCCGACAATTTCCGTATCGATGAACTCAATCTCGCGGCCATGTTTGTAGGCGTAGTTAGTGATCTCGAGACGACCCTGCGGAAGAGTCATCCAGCACCTCTGGCCTGCGTGGTCATGCACAGGGCTTCCCTGGCCGACGTTCCAGCACAGAACAATGACCTCGAAGAGTTCGTTGCGGTAGACCAGGCCACGGGTATAACGGTCTGGTTTCCAGACCAAGTACGGGTCGAGTTCTGTGATCGGGACCCGGCTGTTGGTTACCGTTTCCAGAACTCTGCTATCCGTAAATTCTTCTTCTGGGATGGCACGCAGAGCAGCGACGAATCCCTCAAGACTCACTGTAGTGATCACACCACGAGTGTAACAAAGTAGATGGCCAGACCTAAATTATCCCCCGACCAAAACACTCGGATTCCCCCTAACAGGATCGCCGATCGAAACCAGCGCTTCTGTCATAGTAGTTACTTGCTGTGCAGACGGTTGCGTCGTTAGCGGTTGTCCCAGTCGAAGTTGAGGCCAGCTTCCGCGACAACCCTGCGTCCGATGACATCACCAACGTAGTGCTGTTGAAACACCTGGTTGGTGACGTTGGTGGCACGCACTGAAAAATTTATGTTCTGTAACTCGTACCCAAGCGAAAGGTTCAGGGTTGTCATTTTGTCCGTGACACCATGAAACCGTGAGTCTAAGACATCGGACCAGAAAGCCTCATCCTGATAGGCAACGACGGCACTGTACATAAGACCACGAACTGAGCCCGCCATGCCGACGTTAAACCGATTCGTGGGCGGCAAGTTGACATCGGCCATGTCTATTTCTTCTACCTCGGGATCCTTCTGCCAGGTGTAGTTGGCGAAGATCTCGTTACCGGGAGCTACACGCGCCTGGAAACCGAGCTCCATGCCCTGATTCTTGATTGAGCCGATATTGCGGTAGGTCATATGCTTCGGCAGCGCTGGCAGAAAGTTAAGGATAAACCCCGGCAACGCCCAGCCCGGCGGCGGATCGAACATATTGAAGTATTGGTCCGTGTAGAAGTCGATATTGTCCGTAGTTTCCGAAACGTAATAAGCAAAATCGAGTGACACTTTGCCGTTGATCACAGCGCGGTAGCCGACTTCGAATTGATCGTGCGTCTCCTGCTTTAGACCCGGGTTGCCTTCCGCGAAAATCGGAAACGCAAAGAGCCCTGGGTTGAAACCGAGAACCGGTGTCAACGGGCTAAGATCAAGCGAATTGAAGATAAACGTGTTGAGGTGATTATTGATCACCGACGGTGCCCGTGTCCCTCTGCCCCACGACGCCCTAATGGCATGATCTTGGTCAGCAAACGGTCGCACCTGCATCCCTATGCGCGGCGTAAAAACGGCACCATCGATGCTGCTAAACGTATCCAGCCGAACACCTGCGTTTATCAGAAACTGTTCGTGCGGCGCCCAGTTGTCCTGGAGGTAAACTCCGCCTTCCGAGCGAGTATCACCAGTGGGCGCGATGGATAGTTCGTTAGTGAGATGCCTGTAGTTGCCGCCATAATTGAGGACATGCTTGCCCTCTTGGGCCACCGTCATGTTCTTCGCTGAGAAATCGTATGTCCCGGTAGCAAAGTTGAGGATCAGCGGGCTGAGAAGGTTCTGCGACTCAGCATCAAGGATGTTGGCAAAGAAGCGAACGTTCGCATCACCGTTGTTGTAATCGGCGCGCATGTAAGAAGACCAGGATCCGTCAGCGATATCAAACGGTCCAAGCCCAGTAAAAATGATGCCGTTAGTGCCAGTGTAGCCGCCACCGAAAGACACATTTGAATCTTGGTCAATCTGGTAGTCAACGCGGCCGTCGAACTTGGGCTGCGCGGTGCCGCGGTTCACGGCGTCCGGGAACGCAGCTCCTGAGAAATTGCTGGGTCGTGGCCAAGGATCTTGCTGGTAATACGCACCGGAGAACTTGTAGCTGAATTTGTCCCGAACACCCGATTGAAGGGCAGAGAAGAAGCTGGTGCCAATCTCGCCAGCGCCGCCGCGAACCGACGTCCAGTTCCCCATCGCGCGCGGCGACTTGGTTATCACGTTGACAACACCGGTCATCGCATTCGCCCCCCAAACAGCCGAACTCGGGCCACGCTGTACCTCTATCTGGGCAAGCTCATCCCGATTGACCGGCAGCAACTCCCACAACACGAAGCCGAAGAAATCCTGATAAATAGTTCGACCGTCAACCATAACCAACTGTGACGTGGCTAGCGTGCTGGTAGCTTGCCTCGAGGTCATGTTGGTGTCACGGGCGCTTGTCTGCGTTACGTTCAGACCCGGAACAGAACGCAAAAGATCAGCGTAGTTACCAGTAGACGCGGTGTTCTGGATGAACTCGCCGGCGATCACAGAGATGGAGACTGGCACATCCATCAACAGTTGCTCGAAACGCGAGGCCGACACAACCACTGTCTCCTCGTAGGACTGTTCCTGCTCTTGCTCTTCCTGCTCCTCCTGGCCCTGCGGTATGGCAGCAAAGGCCAACGGAGTCAACAACAAAGAAAGCACCAAAGTCATTATCGTGACCGGGATCATCCGACGCATATAAATAAACCTCCTAAACAAAGCTAACGACGCGGCCAAATCCGCGCCACATACCAAATTGGAAGCATACGACCGAGACAGCCCCTGCAGTCGGGATCCTCACGGTCCGTGCAAACAAAATCAAAATCCACTATATCGGGCGTAGGTCAAGCTCGAAACGTCTCTGACGTATATCAATTGCGTGTTAGAAAACTTCACTCTCTGTGAACCACCCACTACAGGGTTCAGGATCCGGCTTCGAGCGCCGGAATTAATATCGTTTCGATGTATTCAAGAAACATCTGCTGATCCTCAGGGCTAATTTCGGTCTGGCCAAAAGCACCGTCCACGGTCTTGTAGAGACGGTCTTCAATTTGTCCGCTACCGTCGGTTCGTTCCATTGGTACCCCAAGGCCATTCCAACCGTAATCAGACGCACGTAGTGAGACCAAGCTATGCCGTTTGAAAAGCTCAACAGCGAGCGCCATATCCCCCGATTCAAGCGCTGCATAAAACTCATTCATAGGCTCCATGCCGCGCAAGTTGCCCCGCTCAATGTAAAGAAAGAAGTCTGAAGTTCCATCGACCGCCAGTATGCGGCTTCGGCTGTCAGGAAAGGGTGCGACAATGGCCTTTGTATCCGTCGCAGCAAGCAATTCTTTTAGCCGGCTGATAATTGCATCTGCGTCCTGTTGCCCATCGCCGGCCACAGAAGGCACGACGCCGATAAATGGAACAAGGACGATCGCTAGAACCACGAGAAACAAGCGCCCCGGTTGACTCTCTGACAAGATGGCACCTCCGAAGTGTTGGCAGCGCCCACGCCACCGGATAGGGTGGCTAAGTGAAATGAACGGCTGCACAACCGCGCCACTCCGCCGCTAACGTAACAAGGCCCCCGACTCAAAGCAATAGATCCCCACACCTGGGAAGGCTCCATGGGCAGTGTCGATACAGTCCGTGCCTTCGTCGAAGGCCAGCAAAATCAATGGCTTGACGAACTCAAAGAGTTCCTCCGAATCCCAAGTATCTCGACTGATCCGGACCACGCCGACCACGTTGACATGGCCGCCGAGTGGCTCGGGGACAAACTCCGCGAGGCCGGCTGTACTGAGGTCGAAAAATGGCGAACCAAGGGACACCCGGTAATCTACGGCGCGTGGCGAAACGCACCCGATGCACCCACTCTCCTAGTTTACGGGCATTACGACGTGCAACCTGAGGAACCCATCGAGCTTTGGGATACGCCACCGTTCAACCCCACCGTCCGGGAAGGCAAGCTCTTTGCTCGTGGATCCGCTGACGACAAAGGGCAGTTGTATATTCACGTAAAAGCTATGCAGGCTTGGCTACAGACTGTTGGCACGTGCCCAGTGAACGTTGTTTTTCTGATCGAAGGCGAAGAAGAAGTCGGCAGTCCGAACATAGAAGCCGTAGTGCGCGAGCACCAAGACCGCCTCCAATGCGATGCCGTAATGATCTCGGACACAGTCATGTTTGCTGCCGGGTTGCCATCAATCACCTACAGCCTTCGGGGACTTGCTTACATGCAGCTCGACGTCACCGGTGCTCGCGGTGACCTGCACTCCGGATCGTTTGGCGGTGCTGTTGTTAATCCCGCGGAGGCTTTGGCACGAATGCTCGCATCCTGCCGCAACCCTGCCACCGGTGAAATCACCGTTCCGGGGTTTTACGACGATATCGTTGCCATCACCGACACCGAGCGTGAACAGTGGAATTCGCTGCCGTTCGATAAAACTAAGTATCGAGAAGAATTGGGTGTTGACGCCTTGCTGGAGGACGCTGATTACGGCGTCCTTGAGCGCACTTGGGCACGGCCAACATTCGAGATCAATGGCTTTCTCTCGGGCTTCACTGGTGAGGGAAGTAAAACGGTCTTACCAGCTAAAGCGATGGCTAAAATCAGCATGCGGCTGGTGGCAAATCAGGATCCCGAGAAAATCATGGATGCCACCGAGGATCACTTACGCGCACTCACACCTCCAGGGGTGCGGCTGAAAGTAACCCGCATGCATGGTGGAAAACCTTGGCTGACACCTTGTGATCACCCGGTTATACAGGCAGCTGGCCGTGCTTTGCACCGCGGGTTCGGTACCGAGCCTGTATTTATACGTGAGGGCGGATCGATCCCGCTCGTGGCCCTTCTCGAGGAACTGTTCCAGGTTCCTTCGGTACTGATGGGTATCGGGCTACCAGACGAAAACGCACATGCTCCAAATGAAAATCTTGATCTCGGAAATTTTTACGCTGGCATTGCCAGCGCGGCGTTCTTTTTCGAGGAACTGGGGACTCTAGAATGAAGCGTAAAGATTTCCTGCGGAAGATGAAGGATCGTCGCCGAGGAGGAACGCTAGAGGAGCGTCAACCCGAGAAACGCCGCAAAGTTGACTGGCGCACGTTGCGCGTCGACCTGCCGGGCCCCAAAGACGAGTTGCCAGCAGACGAACCAATGCCAGTTGGTACTCTGCATCGTATGCCCACGGGGATAAGACTCGAGGCTTCGAGCATCTGCTGGGTGCGCGGTTATCGGCGATATGAGGTCGAAGGTGCGGCCCGTGCCGAGTTCCAGTATCGTCCCGTCGAGATCGACAGCGAGGCTCCCCCGGGATCAGTCAGCCTAAAGCCGGGAGAGAACTGGGAGCCCGAGAACTGAACGTGTCGTTTAAGTCTGGAGAGTTGAGCGATCGGGGTCGAGCCTGGGATCAGGAATACGGAAAAATTCGTGCCTACACAACGTCTTACCGTGGTGACATCGACCGCGGTATTCGTTTCCTTCTTGGCTATCTGGAGACTCATCGCGAGACGATCGATGGCCCAATCGTCGACTGTGGCTGTGGGATCGGCCGCAACGCTATCCCTCTAGCACAAGCGGGGCACCAGGTTATAGGGCTTGAACACTCAGCGGTGGCACTGCATCTCCTCCAGGAGCGCCTTGGGGAAGGCACACTCACTGGCACG
>JAYYTT010000169.1:0-4176 GCA_036344375.1 Acidobacteriota bacterium
GGCCGTGACTTCACGCTTGATGTTTGGGTCAACACCTGTTCCAAGCCAGGCTTCCGGGACCCCGATTTTCAGGCCACTGGCATCGCTCTCAAGGTCATTTTGGAAGGCTGGAACCGGGTCGGGAAGAGTCGTCGAGTCTTTGCTGTCGTTGCCCGCGATCACTGACAAAATTAGCGCCGCATCCTCGACAGTTCGGGTCAGCGGCCCGATTTGGTCAAGAGACGAAGCGAATGCGATCAGTCCGTATCTCGACACGCGGCCGTAGGTCGGTTTCAGCCCTACCACGCCACAGAAGGCCGCCGGTTGCCGAATTGAGCCTCCGGTGTCGGAGCCCAGCGCACCGGCTACTACTCCGGAAGCCACAGCTGCGGCCGAGCCGCCACTGCTGCCGCCAGGCACTCGAGATACGTCCCATGGATTGGTGGTCCTTCGGAAGGCAGAATTCTCTGTTGAAGAGCCCATCGCAAATTCATCCAGGTTTGTTTTTCCGATAAGAACAGCACCAGCGGATTCGAGATGCTCAACGGCGGTCGCCGTAAATGGTGGCGAGAAGGGCTCAAGAATGCGCGAACCTGCGGTAGTTTGGTGACCAGCGACACATAGGTTGTCTTTTACCGCAATTGGCACACCGGCCAGAGGTTGTTTGCGCAGATCAGCGTCAGAGTCAATTTGCTGGGCCCGCTGTCGGGCTTGTTTGCCGTAAACGGCGAGAAAAGCACCGAGGTTGTCATCCTGTGCCGTGATTGCATCGAGCGTCGAGTCGATCAGTTCAGAGGCACTTAGGTCGCCCGACGCGACACTGCGGGCAATCCCGGCACAGGTCAGTTCCCCTAGTTTGATTGCCATCAGTCGGGTAGAACTTTGGGGACGACGAAATGGTCTTCGTCGGTGTCCGCGGTGTTGGCTAGTGCCTTATCGGTGGAAAGAGAAGAGCTTTTTGCATCAGGGCGTTCGACGTTACTCAATCCAATTACGTGCTTGGTAGGAGGCACGTCAGTTATATCAACTCGATCGAGTTGCTCAAAGAATTCCAAGACGCCAGCTAGATCAGAGGCCAGAACAGCCTTTTCGTCATCAGCCAGTTGCAACTTGGCTAGCTTGGCAACGTAGTCGACGAACTCCGGACCGACACTCATCAGTTACTAGCCTCCATGGCTACCGCGTCTACGGGGAAGCTTTTAATCGGCATGACAACTGGGTTATCGAAATTGCTAGCTTTTTGGATCACGATTGGACTTTACGGTGCTTAGACGCAAAAAATCTTGTTGCTATACGGGGAACTATTCCGATGTGTAAATAGATTGGGGTTCATGCACAGGTGATTTTTCAGGCTAAACACAAGCGTGGAACAGGATATTTCTTTAATCAGAATAGTCGACGTACATTTTTCATTCTAACGATGGCTAGCCCTCGTCGCCAAGCCAGACGGTGAAAGGCGCGTGACTGATTTTGCTGTAAGCATACTTCTGGTTCACAATCTGTGCGCCATCTTGTGAAAACTTGCAATGCTGGCTTTTCACTTCATCCTCATGGTGCCCTCCCGCGGGCGACGTTTACCATGAGTCTATTGAGTTTTCCTGACTAGAGAGATTTTGATGAACCAGTCTGATAGTAAAACAACAGTTCGTATCGGCCTCGCCCAGGTTGCGGCGAGTGATGATATCCCTACCAATATTGACCGTGGCCTTGAATGGGTCGACAAAGCTGCCGCTGAAGGTTGCGCGCTGTGTGTTTTTCCGGAGATGGCATTCCATCCCTTTTTCCCGCAACATCGCGGCGATCCGACGTACTTTGACTGGGCGGAGCCTATCCCGGGTCCAATTACGACAGCGTTTCAAAATAAGGCCCGAGAGCTTGGCATCGTAGTCATTCCTAATATCTTCGAACTCGCTGGCCCCGGGCGGCATTACGACGCTTCGCCAGTCATCGATGCCGATGGCACGCTACTCGGTGTTTCACGGATGATCCACATTGCCGAAGAGCCAGGCTTCAATGAACGCTTCTACTATTGGCCTGGGAATTCGGGCTTCAAAGTCCATCAAACTGCTGCCGGCCCGGTTGGTATGGCGATTTGCTATGATCGCCACTTCCCCGAGCATATCCGCGCTTTGACTATTGGCGGCGCAGAAATCATCCTCAGTCCGTTTGCTGGCACAGCAGGGGACCCAAGCCGTGGCTACGAGCTTGAGATGCAGGGCTCGGCATTTTCCAACGCAGTATTCATCGCTTGTTGCAACCGCACGGGAGAGGAGCCCAAGTTGACCTTTGCCGGCGGTTCGTTTGTGGTCGATCCAGCCGGCGAGATCATTGCAAAGGCTGGTGATAATGAGGAACTCTTGATTGTCGACATTGATCGAACACTGGTGACCGCAAATCGAAACCGCCGGCCATTTCTCAGGGACCGTCGCCCGGAGCTTTATGGAGTTTTGACCGAGGAGTGACCCCTTTACCTGGCTTCGGCACGGGTGGAAAGGGTCAAAAGGTTTGCCGCCTGCGGCAGTAAATCAATCGTTTTCATCACCTGGTCGTCATGACGCAAGAGGACTTCACAACCCGTGTCACCACCCCACATGGCCGCAGCAATGTCTGCCTTGATGTAGATGCGGATGTCCTCAAGGGCTGGATCCAGAGCCTCGTCGGTCAGAGAGACATTATTTTCTTCGAGCGGCTCGCGGATTTCATCGGAACGTACGAAACCGATAAAGTCTTCAACCATTTCGTCGGTGACAACGAAGTGGTCATTGAAATCATCGAAATTTGCCGCAATTTCCGCGGCGTTCGCGGCAGCGTATTGGACTCCATAGCGGAAAAACAAACGTAAGGGTGCTCGATACATCAAGGCGGCAATGCCGTAAACCCGAGTCGGTTCGATTTCGATGTCTGGGTGGATGCCGCCACCCCCGTACACCGTTCGGCCCGCGCCGGTGGTATACGTGGGGAGGTCGTCGTCTTGTGGTCCCGTCCAGTCGGGATCGTCTTCGGAGCGTCGGTCATCGACTGCCACGGGATCTAGGTACTCATCACCGACGTATTCACGCTGGATTAGCCGACCACTTGGTGTGTAGTAGCGGGCGATAGTGAGAAAAAGGGCCGAGCCGTCGCGGAAGCGAAATTGATTTTGAACTAGCGCTTTGCCGAACGTCGTCTCGCCGACGATCAAAGCTCGGTCCCAATCTTGTAGCGCGCCTGAGACGATTTCCGAAGCACTCGCCGAGCCACGATTGACGAGCACTATCATCGGGAGCTCTGGATGAGTGTCGCGGTCGGTAGTTTGTTCGGAGGCGTTGGCCACTGCAGTACGACCACGAGTTTCTACGATCATTTTGCCACCGTCGAGGAACTTGTCCGTCAGTTGTAGCGCCTGGGACATCAAACCCCCACCGTTGCCGCGCAAATCGAGGACAAGCCTTTTCATTCCCCGAACCTGGAGGTCCTGTAAGGCTTTTTCGACTTGGTCGGCTGTTTTCTGAGAGAACGTGTTAAGACGGATATAGCCGACCTCGTCATTGAGCATTGCAACGATTGAAATGGCAGCGATTTCAACGTTGCCACGTGTGATCGTGTATTGGAGGAGCTCTTCTACGCCAGGCCTTATAACGTTTACGTTGACGCGCGTTCCGGCGGGTCCACGTACATGCTCGTAGACTTCTTCGACCGTCCAGCCAATCGAGCTCTGGCCTTCGACTTCGACGATTTTGTCTCCTGGGCGGAGCCCGAGTGCTTGCGATGGACCTCCTTCAAGAGCGTCAAGTACGGTTAAGACTCCATCGAACATTTCGAATGACACGCCGATGCCGGCGTAGTCACCACGGTATTGCTCCTGCAATGCTGCATATTCCTCAGCACTGAAGTAATTCGAATGCGGATCAAGATTTTCCAACACGCCCCGAGTGGCATTGTCAAAGAGTTCATCGACGTCGACATCGTCCACGTAGTGGCGGTCAATGATCTCCATGATGTCCTCCAGAATCTGGAGCCGGGAGTAAATTTGACCCGCAGCAGCGGCAATGTGCGGCCCGTATGCTGTTGCGGAGATGGTAAGCAGCACGAGGACTGCGGCAAGGCCAATACGTGACAGTTTGCGCATGTTGTGTAGTGCCTCGACAGAGCGAGTTTTTCAGCCAACTGTGTTAAGCGTAGCTTTTGATATTAGATTACACGTTTCCCTGACAGGGT
>JAYYTT010000170.1:0-5874 GCA_036344375.1 Acidobacteriota bacterium
GGAGCAGTCAGGTTGCCGAGCTTGCCTCGCAGGGTAAGTTTGTCGAATGCTTCCAACACCCCGGGCACTAGGTTGTGCCGCGCTTCTGCGTGTGCCTCAGGGTCCGTAAGGGTCATGTAATCAAGCAGGTTACGGCCCTCAGGAGACAATTTCTCGCGGACTTCGCCCCAGGGTGGCGCGTGGCCTTCCTTCCACGCTTCCGCTCCTATTGAGAAGACCTCGCCATCCCTCTTGTCGGGCAACCAGCGGGCCAAGCTGGAGAGAAAAACCCAGCGTCCTTCTAGCTGTTTAGCGGCGTCATGAGCCGTGGGTTGCTTGTCACCATAACTAGCCACTCCACCGGTGGCGGTAAATTCGGATAGATGCTCGACGTCGTAATAAGCACCGATCGTAAGTATGCCGGCGAGTTCTTCGTCGCTCATTTTTGATCCAGCGAGACAGGTAGGTCCAGCCGCGTAAGACAAAGCGAGCAGCACAACTTTGTCTATGCCAGTTGCCTGTGGGATTGCGCGAGCCACCCGTAAGACATCTTCCGGATCCTGAAAGCTCATTAATCGCCGTTTCATCCGCGGAAACTCAGGAAGAATCACGGGCATGCCCCCGCGCGCGATCGTTGAAGCGAAGGTTGGAATGCGGTGGTCTTTAATTCCGTCCTTGGTAAGGCCGTGCATCATCAACACCGCGACCCGCGCTTGTGGCCCGCCCGCTGCCGTGTACACATCGGTGGGGCCGAATCCTTCGACCAGTGGCCCGTGCGAGGCGCACTTCACCGCAGCGGATTCGTGTGTTTTGCCCTTCCCTCCCTGCAAGAGCGCACCGACAAGAGAGAAGGCGGCGTACAGAGTGGCGAGCCGCGATCTAGGCTTGCTCACATCCTTAAGATTCGGTCAGCGAAGTTTCCTAGAATACCCTACTGGACGACCACGTCGAGCCTTCCCCAGGTCTGTCCGCGTTGTCGTGCCTGGGCCACTACTCGACCGATATCGCGGGCCCCTAGAGCAAGAGAACCTCGAAACGATTAGCGAATCATTGCGTCCCAAACCAAGTCCGTGTTCTCAAGCGAGTCAAAAAGAAAATCGGGACAGCATTCTTCGAGCTGAAATCGGGAGTACACGCCGGTTGCTACTGCAATGGTTCGTGCCCCTACGACTTTGCCACAGGAGATATCCGCTGGGGTATCGCCCACAATAACCAAGGTCTCGCATTCAGGGTGCTCACCAACAAGCGCTTTTGCCCTTGCAGCGGCAATCATGGGTAACTCGTCGCGATTTTCGCTGTCAGATCCGAAGGCACCGACCTGAAAACGGGAGAACCCTAGGCCAGAGGCGTCCAGTTTTCGTTGTGCGCCGGGTTCGATGTTTCCGGTAAGCAATCCCAGTAAGGCCTGACCAGTTTTCGATTCGATGTGGTTCAGGCACTCTACAACTCCCGGAAACGGTCGCACGATGTGCGAAAGCAATTCGTTGTCAAAGTGTTTCAGGTAGCGGTTCCAGAGATCCTCCAACCCGGCCCTCACCACAGATCGCGGAATTTCAGCATGCTCCAGCAGCTCGTAAGCGATTTGAGGATCTGTCTTGCCAGCGAATGACACCTCACCGATTGGTCCGGCGGTACCGTAGACATCTATGAGAGCAGACTCGAACGCTCGTCCGCTGGCCCCGTCCGTGGTTAGAAGGGTGCCATCAATGTCGAACAAAAGAAGTTTCTTCATAGCCGACGGAAGCTGGTATCAGGGTTGTCGTTACGGCAGCACACCATTTTTCTACGAGAGATCGAACAAGCGACTCAGCAGCATCTGAAGAGGAAATCTCTCAAGAGCTCCGGTTGCGGCAGCTTGTTCGTCGAACCTCTGAACCCCATCTCCTTCGATTCCGGTACCCCAGATCACAACGGGTAGCGGGTCGGCAGCGTGCTGACCGCTTTCGGAGAGGGTGGCGTGGTCCGATGCAACGGCAACGTGAAGTTCACCATCGTGGGTTTCAATCAAACGCCCTAGCGCAGCGTCAACTTTTTCAATAAATTCGGCTTTGAGATCCGGCCGTCGGTCGTGTGCCGCTATGTCGGCTCCTTTGACGTGGACAATAACCAGGTCATTGTGCTGGAGCGCTTCCGCGGCTGCATCGAATTTAGCGCCAAGGTCTGTGTCGAGATTTGCGGTCATTTTGTCAGTGGAAACTGTCTTTGCCCCGAGCCAAGAGGCGAGCCCTAGTAGCGTCCGGTCCCCACCGATACAAACAAGGCGAAGCGGCAGGCCGGCTTCCTCGAGAGGGATGAGCTGGTGGATACGTCCTGCACCACGGGTGAGCAGTGCATTTGCCGGACGCAGCCGTTGTTTCTCAAGCGCCTTGTTAATTGGGTGATCCACAAGAATGTCACGGGCCGCCTTCTCGAACATAGCAAGGACCTGGGCCGTGTATATTGCGCGGTCGTTATTGGGATCGACAGGGCGTGGCGTAAGAGCTTTCGAGGGAAGCGTACCCTCACCAGGGTCACTGCCGTTGATGTCTGCGGACAGCCCATCCCCACTGAGCACAACTGCGAGCCTGTGTTCTGTGCCAGCCTTGACCCGTACGTCCACCTCGCTGGAAATATCCTTGGGAAGCGATACGCGATCGATCGCGTTGGCAAGTTCCTCAGCCTTGTCCCTAATCCGTCCGGCCCGGCGATCGACGACGGTGCCGTTACTTTCAATAGTTGCGAAGTTGCCGCGCAAAGCAACGTCGCCAGCTGATAGCGTTAACCCTGCCCCCAGCGCTTCCACAGGCCCACGTTTCAGAGCCAGTGGGGATTGGCCGAACAGCGCCAAACTTCCCGCGGCGGTATCCGGGACAACACCCGCCGCCACCGGATCGGCGAGACCGCATAGACCCTCGGCAGCCAGCCGGTCAAGCACTGGAGTCTCCGCAGCTTGTAGTGGAGTGCGGTTACCCAGTTCACGGACAGGACGATCGGTAAGGCCGTCGATGATCAGCAGAATCGTGGGTGGCGACTCCAGCCTCGCATCAGAGCTGGCCGACAGGGAAGGTAACCGATGTTGCAGTACCCCGGTGACTAGCTCCAGCGTAGGCACGACCGGAGGGTCGCCATGAGATGTTTCCAGCTCCTGAACTTCATGAACCGCGGCTTGTTGAAGGACGTAATTGTGGATCGTACGAATGTCTTCAAAGTTTTCCAGGTACCGCTCTGCACGGCGTGCGCTGACCCGGGAGCGGGCCAGGAACCGTGCTCGATGGACTTCTTCGTCAGGCGTCGTGAGTACCAATGGGACTTGATACACCATGCCTTCAAGGTCAGGGAATGGCACGAGGCCGGGAACCAGATGCACACCTTCAACCAGGATGCTCATGTTCTCGGCGATGGCACGTTCAACGACAGCGCGTACCCCGACGCAAACCCTACGTGCTTGCTCCTCGAACGAAGCAATTACACGGTCGGGGTGGTCGATATCAACCGCGGCCCCTGCTGGTTCTTCGCTCGGTGGCGTTTCAAGATGTTCGACGATTTCAAAACTCGAGCTATGTAATGCCGGCATTATCTTTGGGGTAAAGACCATCCGCATGACCTGCCGGATTGTGTCAGTCGCATTGATTCGGTAGATGCGCAACAACGGGGCGAGCTCCAGGGAAAGCGACGATTTGCCGCTTCCGCTAGCTCCACCGACGTAGATGACCAGCGGCCGAGGCAAAGTCCGAATGCGCCGCAAAAGCCGATAACGCTGAGCTGATCGTGTCCCAACCTCCTTCTCGAGAAATTCGTCCACCCGACGGGCGATCTCTGCGCTTGAAACCACTTCGAGTTTGTCGGCGGCGAGGCTGAGCTCAAGCATCGTTACGAGATCGTATGCGCGGTCGAGGTCGACTCCCGCAGCTTGCATACTGCGAGCCAAAAGGCCACGGGAAAATGGCTGCTCCTGGCCGTGATAAATGACTTGAAGAGGCGGTGTTGTGATCTGTGGACCAAGGAAGCTTGACGGTACAGAGTCACCGTACATTTTGTGTAGCTGGCCCGTGATTGCTTCACGGATTTCTGCGGTCGTTACCTCTCCCCGGTCACCGAACTGATCGCGAATGGCTCGGGCTGCTGCGTAAGCTTCTTCAAAGGCAACCCCACGTTGGACGAGGTCGTGTGTAATCATGCCGCGCAGAAATCGATGGCGGTTTCCATCGGAATCAATAGCTAGCAAGGTCACGCGACTCTTCCCTGGCGTCAACGCGGACCAGCAGCCTTCCGCGCTTCCTCGATAAACGCCGCCCACTGAGGCCGGGTTGCCGGCTCCCAGATTTTGGCTAGATCTGCCCGCGCTATGTCCTCCGATTCCCCGAGGAGAAGTGTGCGGTACAGGTATACAAAGGCCGATACACGCATGTTCGCGAAACAGTGCACAAAAA
Organism: Acidobacteriota bacterium; assembly: GCA_036344375.1. Taxonomy (GTDB): domain Bacteria; phylum Acidobacteriota; class UBA890; order UBA890; family UBA890; genus UBA890. The sequence goes on from JAYYTT010000170.1 coordinate 4,389, forward strand.
CTTGGCGATCTTTATTGGCCTTCATTACATCGAAGAAAAGCTGGAGATCACGCTGGCTCGGTTCCTCCCATGACACTGGGATCTGGATGTATGCCATCCCTTGTTCCGTGACGAGGTAGCCTTCTAGCTGGTTTCGTTCTTCATCTGCTGGCGCAAGATTGATGACGATATCGAAGCCGGCTTTCTTGACCGCGCCGATTTCATCGTAAGTGATCTGGCCTGCTGTCCCTAAGCGTTCTGAAATACGCAAGTATGCTCGCGCTCCCGCGAGCTCGGCATCAGTGTCCTGCGTTGTAGCTTGTGACTCCATAAATAACGACATCAAAACGATCAAAAGCCAAGGGAACATATTCGCCTCCATTGTCCAATCTTATATGTAACTTAGAACCTGGATCTTCTCAGGTGAGCATTGTGGGAAGAACCCGATTAGGCGTTAGGCGCAGATGATTATCGAAGATCGTTGCAATTCAGCCACGCTCGTTTTTGTGTAGCCGTTTTCCAGCAGGACTTCCAGGGTGTGTTCTCCCAGTATTGGCGCGCCGCGCTCGATCGCAGCGTGACTAGCCCCAAGCTTGACCGGAAAGCCGAGAGTTTTCACCGGACCGAGTGTCGAATGCTGAACCTCAGTGACCATCTCCCGCTCAATGGTCTGCGAATGAGTGAGCATCTCCTGAAGGCTTGCCACTGGCCCCGCAGGAACTCCGGCAGCCTCGAATCGTCGCAACCATTCCTCGGTGGAGTGCTGTTTGAAGAGCGGTATCAGTACCGCGACTAATTCGTCGAGGTTCTCCATCCGGGCTGCGTTGTCGCAAAAGAGTTCGTTTTCGACGAGCCTTGGTTGCCCGACAATTTCGGGGACTTTCTCCCAACTTTCTTGGGTCGACGCCCCTAAGTTGATCCAGCCATCCGAGGTCTCAAAAGCTTGATAAGGAGCGTTGAGAGGGTGAGCTGACCCCAACGGGCCGGGAGATTCACCTGTCGCCAAGGCGATGGCGGATTGCCAGTATGTGTGGGTGATGCCAGCCTCGTACAAAGAGGTGTCCACGCGTTGACCCTCGCCTGTTAGCAAGCGATGGAGTATTGCCGCTACCACACCCATTGCGCCGAGAATTCCCGCGGTGATATCGGTTACTGGAACGCCACATTTAACTGGTGGCCGCCCGTCACTTTCGCCGGTGAGGCTCATCAGACCACTGTACCCTTGAGCAATCAGGTCAAAGCCGCCAATGCCGGCGTACGGCCCGGTACGTCCGAAGCCTGAGATCTCGCACCAAACCAAGCCTGGGTTGCCGCTTTTGACGCTGTCGTAACCGATGCCTAGTTGGTCAAGCGTTCCAGTGCGGTAATTCTCTATCACCACGTCGGCCCCACGGATCAACCGGCGTACCAAGGTCACCCCCTCGGGACGCTTTATGTCGACGGCGATGCCGCGCTTGTTCCGGTTCAGCATCATGAACGCAGCTGACTCGCCATCAATCTCAGGGGG
>JAYYTT010000171.1:0-2718 GCA_036344375.1 Acidobacteriota bacterium
TGATCAGCTGACAACGGAGTCGATGTGGCTTCTTTGCCGCCCACCGCGCACGACTCAGCTGGATATATGAAGTCGGCGCCATTGAGGATGCCATCACAGATGACGTCTAGGCCGAGGCTCCGCCCAGGCGCCAAGCTATCGATACTGTCAAGCCGCAAGTCGAATCCGAACAATCCGCCTCTTCCCGGCTGTACGAATTCCAGTGGAATCATCCTCCGAAAGAAGTAATGGTAAGCATACTTTCGCGCTCGCTCTTTCATCGGTTCGTCAAGGCGTCGGTTCAACGGCAGCTGATTTAGCAGTTCAAAGTATTCTTCGGGAGTCGACGTGTCGAAGCTGAAACCCTTGTTTCGAATCCAAGCCTCACCGGCTACAACCACCGGAACCCCAAAGGCAGAGAGCTCGATTCCCATCTTGGTGGCATAGATCAAGACGGTGTCACAGTTGAGCATCACCTCATAGGTGCTGATTTGGCTCTCCGCGGGAATGACAAAGACGTTGTCCGGCAATACCGAAAAAGCCTGAGTGAGCTCATCTGAGATGGTCTGCCTAGCTGGGAGCTGGCCACTCACTTCGGCTGGATGGGCTCGAATTATCAATTGCAAGTCTTGTCTACCGGCAAAATACTCGATCGTGCGAACGGTCCAATCGAGCAAACTCGGGAAAGCATTTGCTGCATAATGAAGTTGCGCATCCCACAAAACATTGGTCAGCATGCCGATCCATGGCTTGTTAGGGTCAAGGCCCAAGGAACTGGAAATCTCTTCAAGGCTTTCGATCGGCTGCCTATTGAACGAAATCCAGTCGCGGCTGCCGCAGCGACGGCTTTCTAGATATTCCATCAGAGAAGAGTCGAGCCCTGAAGTCCAAGGAATCTCTTCCCACTTGGCTGTTGGCTCGTCGATAAACGTCTTGTGATACGTATTGTCTTCGCTGAAAGTGAAGCAGCCTCGCCTATATGCAGGGTGCCATGTAGCCACCCTTGCTCCCCGAGCCCTAAACTGCTCACAGATGATTCCTTGCGGTACGTAGAGACCATGGTGGAGCACAACGTTGTCAAATTCGATCTCATCAAGGAGCCCCCTTGTAGCCTCAGCCGTCAACAAGGCAGCACGGAAATATGACCTCAGAACCTCTTCGCCGCGGGGCTCTCTGTCGAGTGAGCCACTGGCGAAAAATCGCAGAGCGCCAGCAAGCGCATGCTCGCCCACTGCGATGTTGCTCGACCGATAGCCAGAGATCTCTCTAGCGGGGATACCAGCAGCCAGCTCCTCAATCTCGTGACGTCGCGAGTCAGCCACGTAGCTGCTGAACTGATGGACCGGAACATCTAGTGCCTCGAAGACCGCGGCGGTGGGTTCGGTACAAGTTCGGCAAACATCGTGGCGAGAACCGTGGCTGAGAAATTTGCCTTGATTCGGGTAGAAGTAGGCGTCGACAAGCTGGCACGCCGGCAAGAAGCTGTCGCACAAGAATACGTGCGGCTCCGCTCCCCGAAGCTTCAGTGCCATGGCTAACAGACTATCTAGGCGACTAGCTGGTTGATACGCGCCTAGACTCGTGGCCAACAAAACGCGTGGGTTTCCCTCAACAGAAACCTGAGTCGCCTCATCAAGATCCAACAGTTTCTGCCACCACAGACCCAGTGCGCGCGTCTTTCGGGCACGCGACCAACCTGTAAGGCGCTTGACAGCGTGCAAGCGTTTGAACGACTGCTTAAGTCGGTGGTTCACCGAACGCGATGCTCAAGCATTACAGCCTCCATCAACGGTTGCCAGCCACCGATGTTGGCATAACCTTGGAAAAGAATTCATCAGGCTCTGGCAACTGCTCAATGGCCCACCAGGGATCGTACTCAACGAGTTCATCTAAGGTATAAACCCCTGTAGCGACAGCAACGGTGCGAGCATTAATAACCTTCCCGCAAGCGATGTCCTTCGGCGTATCCCCAATCACATATGTGTCTTCGGCCCGTATGTCGCCGTGACGTGAGCGTGCCAAGTCGAGAGCGCGACGTGCGATTGTCGCGCGATCATCCCCATGCCTAGAGAAGGCGCCACCATCGAAATAACCCGAGAGTCCATAATGCGTCAGTTTAGCTTGGGCACCAATTGCCGTATTGCCAGTGAGTAGTATTGAAGCCACACCGGGAAGATTCTTAATGTCGTCAAGAATCTTTGTAACGTTCGGCAGGACATGCCCAGTCCGCATCGGTAAACAAGAAGGCAAGAGCTCTTCGTATCGGCGCAGAACGGGAACTATACGGTCAAGGCCAGCACCGCATTCTTCCGCTAGCTTAGTGGCAATCTCGGCGTCAGTCATGCCCGCAGTGGGGAAAGAGTCGAGCGAGCGATCAGAACCTAGCACTTCTCTGATTGCCCCCTCCCAAGCAAAGACTCCGGCTCTTGCGGTTGACAGCAAGGTGCCGTCAATGTCCCAGAACAGGGCGACGGTCAAGACGACGGCCCCTGCATCGCCACCGTTATCCAGTCAGCCAAGCTCTCGGAATCGAGGCGGTGATACTTTTGTACTTCAGCAGTCCCTCCGCATTCCGGAATTTCTGTAAGACCAATTTGTCTAGCGTGGATGTCACCGCAATTGATTTCAGCGAGCTTGCTAAGAACCATCTGCCCCTGACCACCGTGGACATAGTGGTTATCGAGAGCGAAAACCCAGTCACACCCATTGATGGCTTCGTGTAGCCATTCACCATCGATA
>JAYYTT010000172.1:0-3911 GCA_036344375.1 Acidobacteriota bacterium
ATATCGAGAATTGTCGGCATGACATCGATCAGAGACACGACCTCATTTGTCTGGACGCCAGCAATTTCCTCAAAAGGCGTAGAGATAATCAGGGGAACGTGCGTGGCACTTTCATAGATAAAAAACCCATGCTGTATTTCCCCATGCTCTCCCAGGCTTTCACCATGGTCGGCCGCGACGACAATGAACGTACTGTCCTTCTTGCCTGTCATTTCAAGGGCTTCAATCAACCTACCTACTTGATTGTCTGTGAAGGCGATCTCAGCTAGGTAAGGGGCGCCAGGGTAGCGACTCTTGTAGGGTTCGGGGGCCTCGTAAGGTGCATGCGGATCATAGAGATGAACCCAGAGGAAAAATGGTGCGCTACGATCTCGCCCCATCCATTCAAGGGCTTTATCGATGACTTCGTTAGCGGGGCGTTGAACGCCTCCCATGGCAATAAAACGTTGGCCCTTCACGTCAAAGTCATCGACGTAGGTATCGAATCCTTGGTCCAACCCCCAGCGTGCATCGAGAACATAAGCAGCGACAAACCCCGCGGTTTCATACCCGCTGGACTTGTAGATTTCAGCCAGGGTCGTGATCTCGTCGGGCACGATGAACCCACCGTTATCACGGACACCGTGATGCGGTGGGTAGGTGCCGGAGAAGAGCGAAGTGTGGGAAGGGAGGGTCAAGGGCGTGACCGCATAGGCACGCTGAAATAAAATCCCCTCGCGCGCCAGGGACTCAATGACGGGCGTCCGGACTCCATCAAAACCATATGCTCCCAGTCGGTCGGCTCTAGTCGTATCGAGTGTGACAACGATGACATTGAATTGCTCGTTTCCGCGTAGGCGCGCGAAATTCAACGATCTCGACGAGGAAAATAGATACAGCCACGCCGCAGTCATAAGTGTCACTGACGCTGTAATTACTGCAGCGGCTACTAGATAGCTTCTTTTCATCGTGGCTGCCTGGAAGTACCGCGTCGAACAAAGGGCTTCAAGAGCACAGCTCAGAACCTATGATACTTTCAAATTGTTGGCAGCATAGAGACTAACGCGACCGCGTTGAGGCCGAATTCCTTGATCCAGATGCTCTCTGTTTGCAACGACTCACACTCGGACAGGCACCGACCATCCCTGGACAGCGCCTGGGCAATGGTTCTGCTGGCTTGCTGTGCAATGCTTTTCGGCCTTCCCGCCTCGAGCATATCGACCTCGATGCTAGCGAAGCAACGCGAATCCACGGAGACTCTAGGACCTCCACAATGGGCGATCATGACCAATGACGCTGGGATTTCGTTCAGTCATGAATTTGGTGGTGGAGTGGGTGACTTTGTCTCAGAGTCCGGGGGTTCAGGTGGAGCCTGGTTAGACTACGACGTCGACGGGCGCCTTGATGTGTTTCTCGTCAATGGGCTCCCGACTTGGGGCGACTATTCAAAGGGAAGCGGACACACTTTCATGCGCAGCCATGGTGATCGTTTTTCAAAAGCCCCTGAAGCGGCGGGACTGCGCGACCTTGTTTGGGGAAGCGGAGCGACGGTAGGTGACGTAGATAATGATGGCTTTCCTGACGTTTTCGTTACCGCGCTGGGTTCGGACCATCTTTATAGAAACAATGGAGACGGCACTTTCAGCGCATGGCCGGCCGGAATCGAAGGAAACGATTGGAGTACTAGTGCCACGTTTACCGATTGGGACGGCGACGGATTCCTCGACCTGTATGTAGCTAAGTACCTTGAATTCGACGAAGAAGAGATTCCAGTTCCCGGTGACGGCGCCTGCTTTTACGGAACCGTCGAGGTCTTTTGCGGACCAGAAGGACTCGTGGGCACACGCGATAAGTTCTACCGGAACAATGGAGACGGAACATTCTTGCCATGGATGGAGTCCGAGATTGACCCAGATGCCACCTATGGCTTCGCCCTTATAGACATTGACTGTGATAATGACGGTCGCTCGGAAATCTACGTAGCGAATGATTCGAACATTAATTTACTTTATCGTCGGACAAGAAACGCTGGGATCGAAGACTGGGCCTTGTTTGGCGGTGCCGGGTACAGCGGGGATGGTCGCGAGCAGGCAGGCATGGGAGCTACCTCGGCAGATTATGACGGAGATGGCTTGTTCGACGTCTTCGTCACAAATTTTCAGAACGACTACAACACTTTGTACGATAACCGCGGCGATTGTAATTTCGAAGATGTCACAGCGCGACGTGGTCTGGCCACAAGCAGCTTTCCATACATGGGATGGTCGGCGCATTTCTTCGACGTCGATGGGGACGCGGACCAGGATCTGTTTGTTGCCAACGGCCACATACACCCGCAGTTCGAACAAGCCGGCATCGAACCGTATGCGCAGCGGAACTTGCTCTACCTAAATCAGTTGCGTGAAACCGGCACAGCAGACTTTTCTGAGGTTTCCGAGTTATCTGGTGAAGGAATGCTCGCCATTGCGTCTTCCCGTGGTGCACTTCGTGGAGACTACGACAACGACGGCGATCACGATTTGCTAGTTACCAACATCAATGACAAAGCCGAGTTGTTACGCAACAACGGACCGATCCGTTTCCCAGTATTGCGCCTGGTTTTGATCGGCCGCTCTTCTAATCGCTCAGCATACGGCGCCCAGATTCGAGTCGAGTCCGGTGGAATCAGTCAGCTGCTAGAACTGCGTGTAAGCGACGGCTATGTCGGTAGCAACGACCCTCGCACGCTCGTTTACTTGCCCGGTGGTACTGCCGACTTCATTGAGGTTCATTGGCCTGGGGGATCGGTTACTCAGTTAGAGCAGGAAGAGCCTGGGTGGCTCTTAGTAGACGAGCTACAGGGTGTAATCGCAAGGCGATCACCATGAAAACCTCCACAATCTTTATCGTTGCTTCCTTAGCTATCCTCGGACCAGGAACCGGAATGGAGGAACTGGTACAGGATGCAGCCCAGCACTTGCGACAGGGTGTCGAACTGCTGGATGCGAATCAACCGCAAGCTGCCATCGCCCAGCTCGATCAAGCTGTCGCGCTGGAGCCTGGGAATCCACGAATTCGTTACCACCTGGGGAGGGCGTTATATGGAACAGGCCAGTATGAGAAAGCTCTCGAACACCTCGCGATTGGCCTCCCAGCCGCGGCAGACCCAAGTGCATTTGGGTTGATCATGGGGCAATCTCTGATCGAGCTCGGTCGGTTGAAAGAGGCTCGATCAGCACTGGATGGTGCAGCCGCGCTGCGACCCAACTATCCACCAATCGAATTGCAATTAGCCCAGGTCTGCTACCGCGCTGGGAACGTCGACGGCGCTCTGCGAAAACTCGAAGAAACTGCTGAGCTCGCTCCCCAGTGGACTGTGCCCCGACTCCAAGCGGCGTCTATCGCGGCAGAAAAGGGGGACGCGGCCGCCGCTGCTAAGCTCTACGCGGCTGCCCTCGATATCAACGGAGACCTGCCACTCATCTGGGTCCGCCTCGGCGATAATCTCGAGGCAAACCTTGATTATGTGGGTGCAATTCAAGCATACAGGTCGGCAATTGAAACGAGCTCGGACCTGTTGGCACCTCAATTGGCACTCGCCTATTTGTTCTTCAACAGGCAACAATTTGGCGATGCGGCGACAGTACTCGCCGAATTGTTGCAACGGGTGCCGGGGGATCCTCAAATACTGCTTCCGATTGGCGAGATTCAGATGATTGAGGGCCAACACGAAGCTGCCCTCGAAACTATTCAGTCAGCGCTCAGAGCCCTTGAAAGCGCCCCTGTCGCGACACTCCAACAAGTTGGTGCACAACGCGATGGGCTTAGGCTTCGCGCCCTCGAGCTCCAAGCAAAGACTTTGACAAGCCTAGACCGTGTAACGGAAGCCGAGGCTGCTGCCCGTACGTTGTTGGCCACGAATCCTTCAAACCTTGACGGTCTGTTCGTTCTCG
>JAYYTT010000173.1:0-6621 GCA_036344375.1 Acidobacteriota bacterium
AAGCCTGTGCTCGAGCTCATTGTCGAAGAATCGGTAGCGATCGCAGCAACTAGCGGCGTAACGCTTAATGAAACCAAAATACTCGACAAAATTGCTACTGTTGCCAAAGCCACAAGCGACAACAAGTCGAGCATGCTCCAAGACCTGGAAAAGGGTCGCCGTACCGAAATTGATGCCATCAACGGTGAGTTAATTGCGCGCGCCCGTAAACACGGAATCGCCTGCCCAATCAATGAGTTGCTCGTCAACCTAATTCGCGCCGCAGAGGCTTAAGCAAGCACCACCAGGATGTATGGTGGAGCATTCACTCTCCCGGAAGCCAGAAAATTAGTAACTTCGCGCCGACATGTAATAGCGTTCAATGAGCCGCAGGATGATAGATTCAATCATTCCTAAATTCCCTGGATTCAGAAATCTATGAACCGTCTCCTGTGACCAGTTTGCTACGCGGTTGCCTGGCCTTTCTATTCACCATCCCGCTAGCTACGTGCGGATTCTTGGATGTTGGTGCGGGAGACGCAAACGCTGAGGAAAATGAGAAGCCCGCGCTGCTGGTGTTAATCGCGGTCGATCAAATGCGAGCCGACTACCTTGATCGTTTTAGACCGCAATTCATCGGCGGGCTCCGAACCCTTCTCGAAGACAGCGCAGTTTTCATCAACGCACGCCAAGATCATGCGATCACTTCTACCGCGCCTGGGCACGCCGCCATGCTGTCTGGTCTTTACCCTCGTGACAGTGGGATGGTTGATAACACCTGGTTCGATAACACCCTAGGACGGCGGGAACGGGCAGCAATCGACCCAGAACAAAAACTGGTCGGCGTCAGGCCTACCAATAACAGTCCTGGGGTATCTCCCCAGCAATTCCTCGGCACGTCGCTCGTCGGCTGGCTCAAAGATCTCGACCCACTATCTCAAGCAGTGTCAATCTCCCGCAAGGATCGTTCTGCCGTGCTAATGGCGCCCGAGGCCGAGCATGTTTATTGGTGGCATGCTGCGAGCGGACGATTCATCAGCAGCACGTACTACCGAGACGAACTGCCCGATTGGGTCAATGTGTTCAACGACGAAGATTGGCTTTCTGGCTATCTCGGTGGATCCTGGGAGCAACTCGAAACCGAACCCACCTATACGCTCTCTCGGCCAGATGCCTACGAAGGCGAACGCGGCCCACGTGGCTTCGGCACCGTGTTCCCCCACCCCTTTCCAACAAGTCGTCAGGCACTTGGCAGAATAGTCGAGTTAACACCCTTTATGGACAAAGCTACGCTCGACCTCGGCCGCTCCGCGATCACCGCACTCAACCTCGGCCAAGATGGAGTCACTGACGTACTTGCTCTAGGCCTTTCGTCAACCGACTCGGTAGGACACTACTTCGGACCCTATAGCCGTGAACTCCAGGACCAGATACTTCGTCTGGATCGCATGCTTGGCGATTTTCTAGATTTTGTGGACCGAACGGCTGGTCTCCACCGTACGTTAGTCATCCTGACCGCCGATCACGGGGTGGCTCCCCTCCCCGAGTACAGCCGCGAGTTGGGTGATGATGCTGCGCGGCTCCGCCTAGGCGAAATTTATCGTGGCATCAGCGAATATCTTGGTGCCGAATTTGGGGGCGAGAATTGGTTTACCAGTAGTTCGCACGGCTGGATACGCGTCGATCGCGCAAAGGCAACAAAACTGGGCGTTGATGCCAACCAAATTGTCCGCAAAGCACGAGAATATATCGAGACGCTCGACACCGTGGTAGCTGTTTTTTCACACGATGACTTACTTGAGGACCGCAAACCTCAAAGCCAGATCGAAGAACTGTTGCGACGTAGTTTCTACGCTGAACGATTGGGGGACCTGTACCTCTTGCATTCACCGCTGTCCTTCTGGCAAACCGGCCTAGCCACCAATCACCAGTCGCCTTACGATTACGATCGGCGCGTGCCCCTGGTTTTGCGCGGTCCGGGGATTCGCCCTGGCGTATACGCAGAGCCAGTAGCAATTGTCGACATCGCCCCGACATTAGCGCACATGCTTGAACTCACGGCACCCAATGCACTGGAAGGCATTATTCTTGAACACATCATCGTGCGCTAGGCTCGCCGAGGCCGCAAAATCAATCGCGCGGACCGCGTCGGGTACGATGCGATGAGCAACTATCGCCCCGATATGCGGGAGTAAATACTACCGATGACCCAAAGTGTTGAAACCAACGTTGCATGGTGGGCACGCGGATTAATCTTTGAGAATTGCAGTTGCCAAGCGGTTTGCCCTGGTCATGTCCACTTTGACCAACTTTGCTACAACGACCGCTGCATCGGGTATTGGGCAATCCGCTTCGACGAAGGCATTTTCGCTGACACTAACATCGCTGGTGTCAATGCGATCATTGCCTACGACAGCCCCCCCCACATGATCGAAGGCAACTGGCTGGAGGTCATCATGGTCGACGAAGAGACAACGGAGGAGCAGCGGGCGGCAGTGGAGAACATTCTCACTGGTCGTGCCGGAGGACCATGGGCAATTCTCGCTGGCTTCGTCAGTGAATTCCTCGAGACCCGCTACGTGCCAATCCTTATCGAAGAAGGGGAGAAGACCAAGCGCGTTGTCATTGATGGCATCCTTGATTCGACAATAACCGAACTGAAGGGCCGTGATCGTTCCAAGCCGGTAACGTTCAACAACATGTACAACCAAATTCACCCTCCCGAACAAGCGCTCGGCACTGGAACTTCACATTACGATGATGGCTCGATCCGCTTCGACAACACCGGAACTCACGGCCTCTACTCTTATTTCGAGTGGACAGTAACTCCCGAATGAACCTTTTAGCGCCGCACGCTCATTCAAGCTATGCCGCAAGTGTGTTGTTGTACTTCATGATGATGGTGGTGATGATGACGCCGGCGTTGATGCCCTGGCTGCGTCTGTTCGGCAGAATGGCGGGCGATGCCTACCCGGGCAGGAAAACAGCTCTCGTAGTTGGCCAGTTCACCGCCGGATACCTCGTGGTTTGGTTCGGGTACAGCGCCGCAGCTGCCACGATGCAAGATGGCCTCCAGTACTTCGCCCTACTACGGCTCAATCTGAGCGTTGGAATGACCGTCGGAGGAATTCTGTTGATCACTGCCGGCTTATTTCAGCTCACTTCACTGAAGGAAGCTTGCCTTGCACATTGCCGTAGTCCACTCAGTTTTTTCTTGGCACGCTGGGACGGCGGCCCCAGGGGCCCGTTCAAGATGGGCGCCCACCACGGAGTCTGGTGCGTCGGCTGTTGCTGGGCACTGATGATGCTCTCTTTCGTGCTCGGTGCCATGAACCTTTTGTGGATGGCAATCCTTACTTCGATGATCGTTGCTGAACAGCGAGCACCACGACGTTGGCACCTCGGTCGCTGCTTCGGCATTGCCTTCATCGCCTGGGGCGTAGCATTAATTGTGATCAGATAGACACTGGTAAAGCATGCCGTCTGCTTCCCCTGGGGAACCTTGGCTCGGAAAGCCCTGATCTTCCAGGGTGCGGAAATTAATGGTTGTCAGCAACCCCAACGATCGTTAGAGTCCGGCGACAACCAAAGTCGATTGGACCGCGAAGAACCCAGATGGCCGACAAACTTGAAAACGGAACTCCTGAGCCACAACCACCACCGTCCGAGACTACCTCTAAGGATCCAGTAGGACCTGTATTGGGCGACGATGCCAGCTCCGGTCCGGTGCTTGAGCAAGCAGCCGCTGACCTAGAAGAACTTGAGCTCCCCAATATGTTTTGGGGAAGCCTGGTCATGTATTTCGGTCCGGGGATTATCTTGATGATGACTGGGATCGGCACCAGCCATCTGGTAACGGCGCCAACAGCCGGCGGTCGTTTCGAGTACACACTGCTTTGGTGTATCCCCATCGCCTATGTCTTCAAATACTACGGTTTTGAGATGGCGTTTCGCTTTACCAACGCCACCGGAAGCAGCATCGTCGAAGCATACGCAACCTCTTGGAAGAAATGGCCACTTTGGTACGTGATGGGCACAACGCTGTTGCAGTGTGCCATTGGGCAGGCCGGCCGATTGATCGCAGCGGCAGCTGTGCTCTACTACTTGTTCACGGTTTGGGCTGGGTTTGCTATCCCCACATGGGTGTATGGACTGGTCCTGGCAGTCGTTTCTGTCGCCATCATCCTCCGGGGAAGTTACCGTGCTGTGGAAACCTCTGCCAAAGCCGCAGCAGGTATTCTTGTCATCTCAACGCTAGCGGTTTACCTCGTAAGGCCCGCGCCACCATCGGAGTTTGTCCACTTCTTTATCATCGAGACGCCGGCCGGCTCATGGCTAATTATTGCTGCGTTCCTAGGCCTCCTGCCTACGGGGATGGACGTATCGCTGCAGGCATCCGAGTGGGGCAAAGCCAAGCGCGTCGGCATGAGCAGGATACGAGGGCAGCTTGAAATCCTTGGCCTAGCAAAGCAATTTGACCCGTTTGCTCCGCGCAAGGAAGACCTGACTGTCAACACAGCCGCGATTCCGAAACACGCTCGCCGCTACGCCAGCCACTGGTTCCGTATCGGGCTGTGGGACTTCCGCTTCGGGCATATCGTGTCCGGTATTCTGGCCGTAATCTTCCTGGTCCTATCGGCAATGTGGCTTTATCCAAATGAAGTCCAAGGCGTTACCGTAATGGGCGAGATTGCGCAGAGCTTTACTCGTAGCGTTGGTCCTTGGATGATGGTCGTTTTCTTGGTCCGTGGGGTAGCATCAAACTTCTCGAACGCATTCAACTACTTCGATGGCTGGCCACGGATCGTGGGAGCTTGCTCGCGCAACCTGTTCCGTGGCACAGCATCATTGCCGGGTACAGCGCAATCTCAGCTGACTGCTGCTCACCGCAAAACCTGGTATTCCGAATACAACATCTATCGGATGACGATGGTGTATTCGCTAATTGCCTCGGTGCTTATCATCTACGGATACGAGCGCCCAGTGGAGCTCGTCTTGCTAGCCTCGGCGCTGGCCTTCTTCGTTGCGCCAGTGATTTTCTTTCTGAATCTCTACTATTGCCTGACGATCATTCCCAAGGAAGACAAACTTTTCTACCCCTCGGCTTTCGCCCGCTGGTTCAGCTACCTCAGCCTGACGATCTTCACGGGGTTGAGCGGCATTTTGATCTGGTATCGAGTAATCAACCCATTCCTGCAGTTAATCACTCAAGGATGACTTGCCAGGGTTATCCGGTGGGATTGCCTTTGCGCTTGATAACACCACCTCCCAAGAAACCACCGTCAACTGGCATCACCACGCCGCTGATATAACCAGCTTCCTCGCTTACCAAAAAAACCGCCGTCGCGGCGACCTCCTCTGGGGTGCCATATCGGTTGATCGGGATGCGTGAGCAGTAAGCCTCCCGAGTCTCCGCATCGTGCATCTTCGATACTAGTTCAGTCTCAATCGCACCGGGCGCTAGCGCATTAACCGTGACCCCGAGCTCCGCAAGTTCTACTGCCAATACCCGGGTAATCGCGCTCACTCCTCCCTTTGAAGCACCGTAAGCGGTACGGCCAGTACCCCCACGTTCCCCAGCAGCGGAGCTCATCAACACGATTCGACCATAACGCTGCCTGGCCATGATCTTTGCCGCCCCTTGTGCACAAAGGAAGGTGCCGGTCAGGTTGACCGAAATGATCCGGTTCCATTCCTCCATGGTTGTCTCCATGATGGTCCGTTCAATACCAATGCCTGCACAGTGAACAATGCCATCGAGGGTCTCAAAATCCTCCAGAGTTTCAGCATACATCCGGTCCACAGCTTCTGGATCCGAGATATCCGCCCAAATAGCCTTTGCTTTTGCACCGATTTGCTCCAGCTGCTCAACGGTTCGATCTGCTGTTTCCTGATTCTGGTCCACCACGATAACGCCCCCACCTTGTTGGCCGAGGGAAAGTGCCGTCGCTTTGCCAATACCACTACCCGCACCGGTAACCAAAATGTTTCTGCCCGTAAAAGAGAACATGTGCTATCTCTCCTTCCTTACTACTACTTACAGCAGCATCGGACACAATTTATAGACACTCCATGTTCCGGCAATATCCGGAATTCAATTGAGCGTCAGCACAATTTTGCCGAAGTGATCGCTTCGTTCCATGGTCTCATGTGCTTCCGCAACTCTGTCGAGGGGGAAAACTTCATGGACCAATGGCACGATCGTACGATCCGTCAATAGAGGCAACACAGCTGTCGCAAACGCACCTGTGATTCGACTCTTCTCTTCGACAGACCGCGCCCGGAGAACCGACCCTATAATGCGCTGGCGCTTAACCATCATCACTGCGAGGTTAAGCTCGGCTTTGGAACCACCCATGAGTCCAATGATCACGAGGCTGCCCTCGATCGCCAAGGATTTCATGTTGGATGCGAGGTAATCGCCACCTATGTGATCAAGAATGAGGTCGGCACCCTTTTGGTCGGTAAACTTCCGAACAACTTCCCCAAAGTCTTCACTGGTGTAATCAATTACGAAATCTGCTCCGAGTTCTTTGACCCGCGTTAGTTTGCCCGGCGACGCTGTGACAAGAATCTTTGCGTTCGGTGTCAGGGAGGTACAAAGCTGGATCGCTGCCGTGTTTACTCCCCCACCGCCACCGT